>CAJPTO010000140.1 GCA_905373605.1 uncultured Prevotella sp. | reverse complement strand
CAATTACATCGCCAAACATAACATCAAAGTGATTAGCGAAACCGAATTTGCCAGGCAAGGCGACAGCACTAGCGTGGAGAAAAACGAATATGTGCTCTTCGAAAGTTCGGGCGTCTACATGCAAATTGTGCGGAAAGGCAAGGGGAACAAGATTGCAAAAGGCGAGCGTATGGACGTGGAATGCCGTTTCAGCGAACGCAACTTGCTCACCGACAGCCTTGTCCTGTCGAGCTTTGTTCCCCGTTTCTCTGCTTGGCTGGACAAAATGAGCGTCACAAACACCTCTGGAACGTTCACTGCTAGCTTCACTGGCAAGGATGGGCTTATGTTTCGCGCCTACCAAGCTTCGAGTAGCACTTCCGTTCCATCGGGTTGGCTCACACCTTTCACTTATCTGTTGCTTGCACGCCCCTCGTATTCGGCAGATGCCGTGGCACGAGTTCACCTCATCGTTCCCCACGATAGAGGGCACAATTCGGCAATAAACAGCGTGACACCTTATTATTATGAAATCGAATTTAGCAAAGCGCGCTAACAAACATATGCTATTATGACACTTATAAAATCTATTTCCGGCATCCGCGGCACAATAGGCGGAGGAGTTGGAGACACGCTAAACCCTTTAGACATCGTTAAGTTTACATCGGCTTACGCAGCTTTCATCCGCAAAAGCCTGCCCGCAGGCAGCAACAAGATTGTTGTCGGCCGCGATGCACGCATGTCGGGCGAGATGGTTAAGAACGTTGTGTGTGGCACACTCATGGGTATGGGCTTCGATGTTGTTAACATCGGGCTGGCTACAACGCCCACAACCGAACTGGCCGTTACCATGGCAGGGGCCGATGGAGGCATCATCATTACCGCAAGCCACAACCCTCGCCAATGGAATGCCTTGAAGTTGCTCAACAATAAGGGAGAGTTCCTTACCGCGGCAGATGGGGAAGCACTGCTCAGCATTGCTGAAAAAGGCGACTTCACTTACGCCGATGTAGACCATGTAGGCCATTATGCCGAAGACAACAGCTTCGACCAACGCCACATAGACAGCGTGCTGGCACTGCCTTTGGTTGATGCCGAGGCCATTCGCAAGGCCGGTTTTAAGGTGGTTGTCGATACGGTGAACAGCGTAGGTGGCGTTATATTGCCCAAACTGCTTAACCAATTGGGCGTTCAGTTCACCATGCTGAATGGCGAACCAACGGGTAATTTCGCCCACAACCCAGAGCCTCTGGAGAAAAATCTTGCCGAAATCATGGGCGAGGTGAAAGCTGGCAACTATGACATGGGCATCGTTGTAGACCCCGATGTAGATCGTTTGGTGTTTATTTGTGAAGACGGTAAGATGTTCGGTGAAGAGTATACGCTGGTTAGTGTGGCCGACTATGTGCTGTCGCGCACTCCCGGTAACACCGTTTCCAACCTCAGTTCCACTCGTGCCTTGCGCGATGTAACCCTCAAACATGGCGGTCAATACACCGCTGCGGCTGTTGGAGAGGTGAACGTTACCACGCAGATGAAAGCCGTGAATGCCGTTATTGGCGGTGAAGGTAATGGTGGTGTGATCTATCCCGAGAGCCATTATGGGCGCGATGCACTGGTGGGTATTGCCCTCTTCCTTAGCAACCTGGCCCACAAGGGCTGCAAGGTGAGCGAGCTGCGTGCCACCTATCCCAACTATTTCATCGCCAAAAACCGCATCGACCTAACGCCTTCTACCGATGTGGATGCCATCTTGCGCCGCGTAAAAGAATTGTATAAGGACGAACAAGTGAACGACATCGACGGCGTTAAGATAGACTTTGCCGACAAATGGGTGCACCTTCGCAAGAGTAACACCGAACCCATCATCCGCGTTTACAGCGAAGCGGCAACGATGGAAGAGGCAGATGCCATCGGCAAGAAGCTGATGCAGGTGGTGTACGATATGAGCAAATAGCCTAAAATAGGCTATATCAGACATTTTCTGCAAAGTCTGGCGAGTAAAACTCGTAGGCCTTTGTTCTGAAAATCCCCTTCGATATGACTAGTTCGACAAGCTTAGACCTGTCGGGCTAGTCATATTTTGTGCGGCAATGTTAGGCTTGTAATGACGTTTTTCATTACAAAAATATTGCTTCTAGCGTTCAATTCAGCGTGTAAAGGCTTGAATTTAAGGCTATCAATTGCGTTTTTCCCCTTTTTTTTCGTACTTTTGCAGTTAGTATTTGCGCGTTCATGCCATTCGGTTTGTGCCGAAGCATTCCATAGATTGAAGCGCGCTACATCATTCTTATCATTCGAACAAAACAATTATGGGATTATTTTCCTCAATATTCAAAAGACAAGCCGACAAATCGAAAACCGGCGGCATGGAAGATTACATGACCTTGGTGCGCGTTTACTTCCAAGCAACGCTTGCTGCAAACCTCGGCATCACCAATTTGGCCATGCTTCCCGACCTTCGGACGTACAAAACAACGCTGCGCATACCCACACAAAACAATAAGTTGGGGCTTGGAGAAAAGGCGCATTGCCGCAAAATGCTCAAAGAGCTGTACAAAACCGATGACGACTTCTTCAAGGAAATTGACGCCAGCATACGCAAAAACTGCCATAAGCTGCAAGATGTACAGGTGTATCTCATTCAATTCCAAAACTTCACGCAAGACTTGATGATGCTCATGGGCAACTTGATGAAGTTTAAGTTGCGCCTGCCTTCATTCTTCAAGAAGGCCATTTACACCATGACGCAGCGCACCATCAACGACATTTTCAACAAAAACGACTTCTCGGATGCTGGCGTTTTGAAGACTGTTGTTTCGATTAGGCAATACAACAAACGACTTGGCTTTAGCCAAAAGTGGGTAACAGATTTTGTTTTCCAAGTGGTGATGCTGGCCAAGAAAGAGCCACGGCCCGACGAAAAGGCCAAATAAACCACGCTCTGGAGCTATCATTTCACCATCTTTCTTCAGATTTGCCGTTGCCGCAAGTGGTTGTGTAACCCGTTTTTGGGGTACATAACATGCCACAGAAGCATTCCAATCACAATTTTTACAAAACGTAACGGGTTGAAAATTTGCGGTATCCAAATAAATAAGTTAAATTTGTAGTCAAATTTGGTGTTTCTATGGATGCAAACGAATACACATTGTCGCTTTTCAGCACACGCCTGCGCCAGCTTCTTCTCCAATACAAGGAATTGGAGAAAAAAAACGCTGAGCTTCAAGCAACGATTGATGAGCGTGATGCGCAAATCAAGGAGCTAGACGACAGCTTGCAGAGCGTTTGCAAAAGCTATGACAGCCTGAAAATGGCAAAGATGGTGGAAATAACCGATGGCGACATGGAGTCGGCACAGAAAAGGCTCTCTAAACTCATTAGGGATGTGAACAAATGTATCACGCTTCTAAGCGAAAATAGCATTGACAATGGCTGATAATAACAAAGATACCTTTAAGATAACGCTCAATGTTTATGGCAGGATGATACCTGTTAACTGCACTAGAGCCGATGAAGAGAAGTATCGCAAGAGCGCAAAGCTCATCACCGACTTGGTAAACTTCTACTCGGCGCAGTATGTAGGGAAGAAAAGCGACATAGATATTCTCTACATGGTGCTTATCGACATTGCCATGCGTTATTACAGCGTGGACGAAAACCGCGATGTGGAACCGCTGATGGCCACCATCAAGGGGCTAACAGCCGAGATTGAAGGTGCTTTGGGCATTGAGCCAACGTCTGTTTAGCTTGTTTTCTTCCCGAGTTTTCTTGCCTTCCGGCTCATTTTGCCAAGGATTGTGTTCATAATCACCAATAGGGAACAGAACAAAAACATTACATAATCAATAAAATCTGTATGATAGAAACGATAATCGCTGTCGCCGTGGCACTCGTCATTGGGTGCTTTCTGGGCTATCTCTTCTTTAGATATGTCATTAAGGGACAGTATAACGAAATGTTGGAGAACGCTAATAAAGAGGCGGAAGTGCTAAAAGAGAAAAAATTGCTCGAAGTTAAAGAGAAGTTTCTCAATAAGAAAAGTGAGTTGGAGAAAGAAGTGCAGATACGCAATCAGCGTATTCAGCAAAATGAAAACAAGCTTAAGCAACGCGAAATTTCGCTTAATCAACGACAAGACGAGCTGGTGCGCCGCAAACAAGAGGTGGAACAAAGCCAACAACGCGTGGATAACGAGAAAAAACTGCTGAACATCAAGCAAGAGGAACTGGAAAAGATGCAGAGCCAAGAGCGCACTAAGCTCGAAGAACTTTCTGGCTTGAGTGCTGAAGAGGCCAAAGAGCGACTCATTGAGAGCCTAAAAGACGAAGCTCGCACGGATGCTGCCAGCTATATCAACGAGATTATCGACGAAGCCAAGCTCAATGCTAACCAGCAAGCCAAGAAAATTGTTATCCAAACCATACAACGCGTGGCCACCGAGACGGCCATTGAAAACTCGGTGAGCGTATTCCACATCGACAATGATGAGGTGAAGGGCCGCATCATCGGTCGCGAAGGCCGCAACATTCGTGCCTTGGAAGCCGCCACTGGCGTTGAAATCGTGGTAGACGACACGCCCGAAGCTATTGTTATTTCGGCTTTCGACCCCGTTCGCCGCGAGGTGTGCCGCTTGGCTTTGCACCAACTGGTGGCCGATGGCCGCATTCACCCTGCCCGAATAGAAGAAGTTGTGGCCAAGGTGAAGAAGCAATTGGAGAACGAAATCATCGAAACAGGCAAGCGAACAGCCATAGACTTGGGCATACACGGCCTTCATCCGGAGCTTATTCGCATCGTTGGCAAGATGAAATATCGCTCGTCTTACGGACAAAACCTGTTGCAGCATGCGCGCGAAACGGCAAATCTCTGTGCCGTCATGGCATCCGAGCTGGGTTTGAACCCCAAAAAGGCTAAGCGCGCTGGCCTTCTTCACGACATTGGTAAAGTGCCAGACGAGGAAAGTGAGCTTCCCCACGCACTCTATGGCGCAAAGATTGCCGAGAAGTACAAAGAAAAACCCGACATTTGCAACGCTATCGGCGCGCACCACGACGAAATAGAGATGAATACGCTGCTAGCTCCCATCGTACAAGTGTGCGATGCCATATCTGGAGCGCGTCCTGGCGCACGTAGAGAGATTGTTGAGGCCTACATTAAGCGTCTGAACGATCTCGAAGCCATTGCCATGAGCTATCCCGGAGTTACAAAAACCTATGCCATTCAAGCAGGTAGGGAACTTCGTGTTATCGTTGGTGCCGACAAGATGGACGATGCAGAGAGCGAAAAGCTTAGCGGAGAGATTGCAACGAAAATACAAAACGAGATGACTTACCCAGGACAAGTGAAGATTACTGTTATCCGCGAAACGCGTTCAGTGGCATTTGCCAAGTAGTTTTTGCTCAAATGAGGGTGGTTCATCAGCCCCACAAAGTTGCTTAACAGGCCTATATATAATAAGGTGTGCCACGAAGGCACACCTTATTTTATTTGCTGCACATCCTTTACCGTGCTAGTGGCGTATACATTTTACGGGGCAAGGCTTTATTCTTCCAGCTTATTGCATTCTTCATCCGTAACAGGTTCGCACCATTCGTTGGAAGCACCCTCGACAGGAACGGCAATTGCGATGTGTTGGAACCAGCTATCGCGGGCAGCTCCGTGCCAATGTTTCGTTTCGGCAGGTACGTTTACCACGTCGCCAGGCTTCAAAGCTTGTGCCGGTTTGCCCCATTCTTGATACCATCCGCGGCCATTTATGCAGATAAGAATTTGTCCGCCCTTGTGGTGTATGTGCCAATTGTTGCGGCAGCCAGGCTCAAAGGTAACGTTATGTATGGGCAACTGCCCTCCATCAAGCAGCGGAGCAAGGTAGCTATTGCCGATGAAGTATTGCGCATAGGCCGTGTTAGGCACGCCTTTGGGGAAAGCCGAGGGCTCGAAAGGTGGCTGTTGGGTGAGCGGTTCGTCGTAAACAGCGGCAATGGCTTTGTTAACGCGAAACGCTTCCACATCGCCCACCTTCGCACGAAGCACGTTGGGAATGTCTTTTATGGCGGAATCGCCCAGTCCCATGTTGCGTGCACCCGACACATGCGAGCGCAATTGTGGGTCTACCCCTTTAATTCCACTTAGCGCAGCGATGGTAACAAGCTCCCTTTGAGCAAAGGTAAGATTGTCGCGAGCAAAGATGTCGCCAAACAGATGCGCCTTAAGGTAATAGTCGGTAGCCGGTGCAAAGGTGTAGTTAAAGGCCTTGTTGGACAGTTGTGTCTGCACTTCTGTGCCACGTTTCAGCGCATCAAAGTTGATGGGCAGTGGCGAAGCATCTTGCCCTTGCTCGTATTTTCGCCCTTGTTCATCGCGTTGTTTCATCACGTTTTGCAGCGTCCCCAGAGCGTTAAGGCTTCTGGGAAATCCTGTGTAGGCATAGAGTTGTGACAAGGATTCTTTCACTTGGCTAACCGTAAGTCCATTGTCCAGTCCCTCGTTGATGGCAACGGCCAGCTTATCGGTTTCTCCTTTGGCCTCAAAGCAGGCAATAGCCACCATCGATTTCCATTTCTCGTCTAATGTTTCCATCTTCTTAATTTCTTTATGTGTTGTTCTTTTCTGTTGTGCAAAAGCCGTTAGGGCAGTTGCAAACAAGGCCATAAGAACGAGCGTTGCAAGTTTTCTCATCTTCTTGGTAATGGTCTTTTGTTATTGTTGCAGCGTTTTGTCGGCGTAATTAGCGCGCATGCCGTTAGTTCTTCGCGCCAATAGCTAGTAGCCAAGCCCTGTTAACCATTTTTCCACCTTGTCTTTTCCCGTGCGAACCTTGTGCCCGTAAATGCTGAATGCGCCCGTTACGTTGGCTTTGGGGTAGTGTTTCTTGATGTCTGTAACAGTGCTGGCCAATCCACTTCCCTCGTGTGTGACGAAGGGAATGTGGTTTTGCCGTTAAGGCCGTACTTTTTCATGAAGGTAAACATCACCTGTGGGTATGTTCCCCACCATATCGGGCCACCAATAAACACGGTGTCGTATTGGTCAATGTTGCTTATTTCGCCCTTGAAAGGTGGCAGTTCGCCGCTCTCGGTTTCTTTCTTTGCCAATGCTGTAAGGTCCGAATAGGGCATGTCGTAGCTCTTTTCTGCCACAATTTCAAATTGGTCGGCACCCGTTTTTCCCTTTATGTAGTCGGCCACAATCTTTGTGTTGCCCACCTTGATGTTACCAACGGCGTAGTTCTCGCCAGCATGCGAGAAGAACACGATTAACGTTTTACCTTGTTTCATGTTGTTATTCTGTGTTGCTTTCGTTTCTTGTTTGTTGTTTCCGTTGCACGCCACAGAGATAAGCAGTGCGGCAATGGCGGCTAAAACTTTTGTCGGTTTCATTTCTCTTACCTTTTATTGTTATTGATTTTGGCATGTTTACAACAAGCCTTAATAGCGAAATGTCGCCTTAGAGGTGTTTTGTTGTTTTACACCAATCCTCTCCATCCCATGAACATCTTTACGGTTTCGGGGTCGTTATGGTCGAAGAATAAGCTCTTGCCGAGGTCTAATGTCTCGATGCGTGCCATTTCTTCGGGCGTAAGTTCAAAGTCGAAGATGTTGAAGTTTTGTTCCATCCTGTCGCGATGCACCGATTTGGGTATGATGATAACATTGCGTTGGGTGAGGTATCTCAATGCCACTTGGGCGGCAGACTTATGGTGTGCCTCGCCGATGGCCGTTAGTTCGGGATTGGTAAAGAACCCATTTCGGCCCTCAGCAAGCGGTCCCCACGACATGGTGTACGTTCCAAACTCGTTCATATATTGCTGTGCTCGGCGTTGTTGGCAAAAAACATGGGTCTCAACTTGGTTCACAGCCGGCACCACTTCCACGTTCGAGGCCAGGTCGATAAAGTGGTTGGGTTGGAAATTGCTCACGCCGATGGCCCTGAGTTTGCCCTCGCGGTAGGCTTCTTCCAAGGCTCGGTAAGCCCCATAGTAGTCACAGAAGGGTTGGTGCAACAGCATCAGGTCGATGTATTCGGTTTGCAAGCGTTTCAAACTCTCGTCGATGCTCTTCTTTGCGCGTTCGTAACCATAGTTGCTAATCCACACTTTGCTCACGATGAACACCTCATTGCGTGGTATGCCGCTTTCTTTAACGGCCTGTCCCACACCTTCTTCGTTGGCGTATGCTTGCGCAGTGTCAATCATTCTGTAGCCAACAGCCAGCGCATCACTAACACATCGTTTGGCCTCTGCTGGTTCAACCTGATAAACACCATAGCCCAAGAGGGGCATCGCGACAGGATGGAACAAAACTTCAACATC
>CAJPTO010000139.1 GCA_905373605.1 uncultured Prevotella sp. | reverse complement strand
AAGCTGTGATGGGGCTAATCTCCGTGTCCTCTGCGCCTCTGCGTGAGTTTGATAATGCATCAAGGGCTGTAAGCCTATTCCAAATTCAAATTCCTTTCACCATATCACGAACAAGCATCGTTTCTTGGCTAAGAAAGCCTATAACGTTACCAGCCTTTGGCAGGCCAACTTCCATCACTGGGAGTCGGCCGCCAAAGGCTGGCTATGTTATTTCATGGCGTTGCTGGTGCGAAATGCTTACCTCACCACAACTTTCTTTGTTGTGCCGTCAGCATACTTCACGATGTTGATGCCCTTAACAGGTGCGTTGATGCGTCGCCCGTCAACGGTGTAGCGAGCCACTTCGCGCTTGTCGGTGCTTACGGTAGGCATGTTGTCTATGCCCGTTGTGAGATAAACCTTTCCGCTTTTGCCATCATCCGTGCCGTTGATGTTGTCAAGGCATACATACGTGGCAGTTGCAAGCCCCCATGTATTATGGCGCGAGCCGGTTATGCCGAACCTTATTTCCTTAACAGCACCCAGACTGCTCAGGTCCACCCACTGCCAGTTGCCCAGATAATAGTGTTCGGCCACGTTTTCCGAGCGATAGTCGGCCAAGTACACCTCCGTCTTCGTCTCTGTGCCGTCTGCCTTTGTCCCTGTTATGGTAAGTAGCAGCCAATCTCCCTTTTCAAACTCGGCCTTTCCCGTTGATCCTTGCGTAGAGCCATCGCCTTCGAGGATGTTGCTCAGCGTGTAAGCGGCGTTTGTTAGGTATAATCCGCGGACAACCTGCCCTTCGGGCTTGCCAAGCACCTCGATGGGAGCAGATTTCCCAAAGAAATAGGCCACACAATAGTTGACTGAATTGTCATAACCATGCCCAACGCACGAGTTAAACTGATCGGGGAAGAGTTCTTTAAAGCCAGTTGCCGTGCGGTTTGATATGCAGAAGTTGCTCCATGCCTTATATTCGGGCATGTTGGTAACGGTAAACCGATAGTTGCCGCTAAGATATTGGCTGTTGTAACCATCGTCTTTGTTGCCTGTGCCTAAGTAATAGCCATCGGCATTGAGCGCAACGTCTACGTCATCAAACGTTGCAACCTTCTCGGTAAGCGACTTTTCAACGGCAGCAACCGACTCTTCTGTGTGCAAATCCTCTGCACCCATCACCTCTGTGGATGTTTCTCCAATCCATCCAGCCATTTGTTGCTCGGCACAATACACCCTTACGAAGTCGATGAAGTCTAGTTTCACCTGCTTTCGCTGCTCGTCTACAGCCCAATCAATGTCAAAGCTGTTGGCGTCTTTATCGACATTAGGCTTGTTGTCCACATAGCCATAGTCGAAAGCAGAAAGTGTCCAAAATCCACTGGCGGGGTTTTGCGTGGCGTTTTTAGGCAGAAGGTTGCCCTTATAGGTGATGGTGCTGGGCATCCACTGGGGATAATACTCTTGCGCATGAAACTCGTTTCGTTCCACTTTTCCGCTTCCGCCCTTGTTGTCGGTCCACGGAATGTCTTGCATGGGAGCAGCCTTGTAGGTCACTTCGTAGCCATACACCACGCGGCTGGGCGTCTCTTTATCTGCACTTCCTGCCAGTTCGTACCACGGATCGTCGGCAATGCCGTTGCGGTTAACGTCTTTAGACACCATCACGATACCGGGTTCACTGCCCCCTGAAAGGGCGTTGCCCTCGATAAGGAAGTCTTTCTGGCCTGCTACATTGGCCACACTATGGTCGAAATGAAATGTAACCGACCCACCAAACGCGCCAAGGCTAATCATCTTGCGCACGTTGTTGGCTATGCTGTCGGTGCATTTCTGCGCCATTTTGGCCGCATCGTCGCCCTTTTCGTATACAGGCATGGTGTTTACAAACTGGCCTGGAGCGGGCGAATAGTCCACAACCTTGTAGATATACTGATTGGGTGTGCCCGACTTGAAGAATTGTTGTGCGGTGGCTTTTACGCTTGTTAGGCCTAATGCGACCGCTAGAAGTAAAGCTTTTTTCATATTATGTGAGATGTTGAGTTTATGAGTTTGTGAGTTTTTGTGTTACCGAGTTTTCGCATTGAATACTTTATGACACGCAAACTCATTTTGTCTGTTTATATAAAAAGACTGCATGCCCAGGGATGTCGCCTGTTTTCACCGTAAAATTGTGCGTGCCATCGGCCTTGAAGTGCAGAAGCGAGCCGCTCGACACGTAGTTTTTGGCATCCATCAGGTAAAAGTCGCGGTCTGTTGGATTTACAATGATGCCATATGGAATGGTTATGGCCGCTATCTGTGGGGCAGAAAACATGTTGGTGGCAATGGTTTGGTGGTTTCTGACGTTTATCAGCCCATAGCTGATGGTGTTTTTATGGGTGGCATTGTTCCATGCCGTGCCATAATAATATAAGGAGTCGCCCACGATGCATAGGCCCGAAACGGGCGTGTCGATGCTGTCTACCACCTCGTATTGCTGGTTGTGCCCCTTGTAAAGGCAATGGATGCGCGAGGGAATGTTGCCATAATTGCCCCGAGATGTCACCCATATCTGCCCATAATGGTCGGCACGACACAGGTGGGGATTAAGCCCAACCCTTATTTTCCTTATCTCCTTAAAGGCGTGGAGGTCTATTTCGCTCACGGTGTTGTCGTAGAATGGTGCGCGATAACCACCACTGTTGGCCACATACAGCTTGTTGTCTACGATGCAAAGCTCTTCGGGCTGGTAGCCAACCACCACTGAGTCGCGCTTCTTAAAGTCAATGGTGTCTACCTTATACACCATCCCGAGGGGCGCATTCTCATCAATTTTCACCGGCCCCACATACGAAGACACGTAGGCAAAGCCGTCTTTGAAGGCCAAGTAGCGGCAGTTGGGGATGTTAACCTGCGTGATGCGCTTACAACTGTCGGCAGTGGCCACTTCCACCTTGTTGGAAACGTTCACCACAATCCACAGCTTGCTGCCATATATCTTGATGTCGTTGCCCACGTCGCCCAGTTCTTTCACCACGTTGGGGTTGCGTTCCGAGTAGATGTTGCGCAGATAATGCACCGTTGGCTTGTTCTCGTCCAAGTCGAGGAAGTCGATGGATGCCTTGTTGCTGCCCATGTTTCCCTCATTGAGCACATACATGCCCACGATGTTGCCGCGCGTGGGTGCAACGCCCGTGTCTTGGTCTTGCGAGGGGATGATGTAAAAGTCCTCGCGACAGGCGTTCATTACTGCCATCAACAGGCAAGCCAGGTAGAATATCGAATATCTCTTCATGTTTTGCACGCGTTTGATTTTAGAGGGTGATGTCTAATGTAAGCGCATAGTTGCGCTTGGGCATGGGATAATTCAGTATCACGTCGTAGTCTTGCGCAAAGAGGTTGTTGGCCTCGGCCGTTACCTTGCACCGCATATTATGCCATTTGAAGGCATAAACCAGCGAAAGGTCGCTGGTATACCATGCAGGCATGTAGTTATAAATGATGTTTTCTTGCTGGTTATAGCGTTCGCCGGCATAGATGAAGCTATAGTTGAGCTGCCATTCCTTGAAGTTTACCCCAACGATGGCCGAGCCGCTGTGCCAGGGGATGTAGGGTATTTGGTGGCGATAATAGGCATCTGTGGGATTGGTTACATCCCTTGCTTGCTGGTATGTGTATTGCAGGCGGCCGGTAATGAGCAGTTGGGGCAAGGCTTGCACGCTGGTTTCGGTTTGTAAGTCGATGCCCTTGATGTGCACCTTACCCAGGTTGAGCATGGTCCACCTGAACTGTTGTCCTTTGGGGTAGGCCACAATCTTGTCGTCAACGCGGTTGAAATAGCCATCCACCTGCAGCCTAACGGCCTTTACCACGCCCCGTTCGAAAGCCTGGTTCCACACCACACCAACGTTATATTGCACGGCCGTTTCGGGCTTGAGCAGGGCATTGCCCAGCTCAATGTAGAACAACTCGTTGAAAGTGGGCATGCGAAAGCTCTTCTTGGCAAAGGCACGAACCGAGAAGGCTTTGCTTGCGAAGGGATAAAGGTTGATGAAGAGGGCTGGCGAGAGGGCCTTGCGGCTGCCTTCGTCCACCTGTGTGCGGGTGTGGTCCTTAACAAACGTGGCCAAAAGCGATGCTTGCAGCTTGAGGTGACGATAGTCTACGGCCGTGGCCAACGACAGAAAGTTGCTGAAGCGGTGGGGAAAAACAAAAAGGCGCGTGTCACTTTCCAGCTTGTTCCACTTGAAGTCGTAGCTCAAACTCACCGACCAGTTGGGCCTAACCTCAAGCACATTGGCCGTAGAGAGGTACAACTCTTGTTGCTTATAGGTGTTGTCAACGGGCAGTTGTGTAGGGTCGTTGTTTCGGTAATGTGTGTGGTAGTAAGCATATTTGGCCAGCCATTGGGTGGAAAAAGCGTCGGAGAAGCTCTTTTGGAAGCGCAATTGCGAGAAGTGATTGTGGTCGGCCTGTCGCTCACCGCGCCGCCAAACGTTGTTGACGATGGCTCCTGGTATGCCTCGTTGCGAGTTGTAGGTGTAGGCTTTCCAGTTCCACATGCCGTGATCCATCACGCCATGCAGGTTTGCCTCGGCCCTTAGTGCCCAGATGTCGCCGTTTTGGCGCGTTGCGGTGGTGTCGTAGGCCACAGAATGGTCTTGGTTGTGGCGCAGGTAGCGAAACTTATATCGCCCGCTCGACGTGAGGTAGCCCAAGCTTAGCGAGGCGTTGACGGCTTTTGTAAGGCGATTTTCCCACAATGTCGAAAGGCGATAGGTGTCACTCGAGGCATGTGCGGCCTTAAACCGCAGGTTGAAGGGCTTGTTTACGTCGAAACGTGGCGTACGCGTGCGGATATACACCGAGCCGGCATTGCCAAAATCGCAGGCTGGCTGAAAGATGGCACTTTTCTGTCCGTTGTAAAGCGTTATTTCTTCAACATTGTCTAGCGACAGCTGGCCAAGGTCCACTTGTCCGTTTTGGGCGTTGCCCAGCTCGATGCCATCGTAGAACACGCCCAAGTGATTGGTGCCCATGCTGCGTATGTTAACGGTTTTCAGTCCGCCAACGCCGCCATAATCCTTTATTTGCAAGCCCGAAAAATAGCGCAAGGCATCGGCCACGCTGTGGGCATTGAGCCTTTCAAGCGTGGCACCATCGAGCTTTTGCGAGGGTATCACCTCACGATAGGTGTTTTTAGACACAACGATAATCTCGCGCACATGTTGCACCGAGTCTAAGGCAAGCTGTCGTTTCGTATCCTGACCATGACAGTGTGTGGCGACAAGCAATGCCGCACAAGCCGAAAAGAAGTTTACTCTCCGCATAATAAAAGTGTTTATCTCGCAACCTTTCCTCAAGGTTAAAGGCTTGTTCCATGAAAAAGCGCAAGGGCTTCAACATGTTTGATGTGTCATGGAACGGGCCATAGATGAAGATAACCGGCAATGGCAGGTCTTCTGACTTTGTAACCGGGCAGCAAACGCCTTCCCGAATAGCCCTTTGTGGGGTTCAGTGGCGCAGTGTTTGCGGCCATAAAGGTTACTTACAGCAGCGGGACTGTTCGGGACTTTCACCCGATTCCCTTTTAATCGCTGTGGGCGAACCTATTGCTTTACGTTGCAAAGATAGTGAAATATGTGGAATATGGCAATTTGGCGGAACATTTTTTGGTGCTACAGGTTGGGGAAAAATACACAATGATGATTCTGGCGCGGCAGCTTTCTTTGAGATGCCTCTCATTGGAGTCCGCCAACTCTCGTGACGATCATAGAACGCAACGCCCTACAAACACAGTCTGGCAAACTGTTTTGTAGTCGGAAGACTTCTTTTCGTTGGGGCACCCAAGGTTATTATCGAGGAAAAAGTTCTTGTTACTGCAAATGTGGTAAAAGATATATGGACATTTCATACTTATGTTTACAATAATCCATGCCAGTTTAGGCCAGTATTCACCAAAAAGACGCGGTATTTGATAATTATTTTACTAAAATTTGCATAATTAAGAAATTAATCATACCTTTGTCGCAAACGAATAAGCTACTGTAATCGGCTTGGAACACACTATTTCACTAATCTACACCTGTTGTGGTTTACCATATCGAAACACGTAGCCTGCTTTCAACAGCGCAAAACCTAAGACAGCAAACAGAATAAAAACTTAAATTCCAAACAAATGACAAAATTTTCTACACTTATTTTAAGTGCAACCTTGTGCTTTTCTGCCATCTCAGCTGCAAAAGCACAGAATTATTGCGAACCAAGTAAAACATCTGGACCCAATTGGGCTCATGCTAGCTCACAATCGCTTTACAGCGTAAAAGTGTCCAGCGATGGTAAGGAATTGTACAATTATACGGATGCAGATGGCAGGCAATCCTATAATTGGCTCCAAGACACTGAAGTGTTTTTTGTTACCGCAGGCCAATCATTGGTGCTGGATGTGCGTTCGGCCATTTGGAGCTGGGACATTCAGGTGGGTTTCGACTGGGATGGCGACGGCGACTTTGAAGACTTGCAGCGCGCTTTCTCTACAGTGGGAAAAAAACCAACCCAAGAAGAAAGTTCGTGGAACCCCAAATACAAGGACACGTACGCCGATGCAGAATGGCGAAAGGCCGAACAAAGCCGACTGGGACACCGCGGGGTGATTTACCATCAGTTCACGTTCAAAGTGCCTGTCGATGCAAAGAACGGCAAGACTCGCATGAGAATATTGTGCGATGGAGATGGCGGAACACACGATTTCGAAATGTGTATGCCTGTGGGCTATGCTGGTTCGATGCACGATTTCGGCGTTACTGTGGCAACCAAGGAGGTGGCAGCAAAGCCAGTCTTCAGTGTTGGGACAGGGGTTTACAAGACCGACCAGACGATTAGTATCTCTACCACTACGCCCGACGCTAAGATTTATTACACGCTGGACGGCAGTGAACCCAGTGTTAACAATGGCACACTTTACGAAACGCCGGTGAAAGTGGGCGTTGCTGAAGGAACAACGGGGCAGGTTACACTGAAAGCCGTCTCCGTGAAAGAGGGAATGGAAGTGAGCGGCACTGCAACTGCCACCTATACCATACAAAAGGTATGGAGCATTGTGACAGGTACGGTGCATCCCACAGAAGAACGCTACATCACTTCGGCCACAACTAAGAACGCGAAAAAAGACCTCAGCTTTACGCAAAACGCAAAACCATCAGTGGTTTACATCAACACGGGCAGTGCTTTCACCGTAGAAACAGGCTCAACGTTCGACTTGCACGTGCAATGTACTCCAATGATGAAATGGGATCATGCCATTGTGTTCATTGACTGGAACCACAACTACAGCTTTGATGATGACGGCGAACAGCTATTTAAGGTTGGCGAAGAGAATAAAGGCAACGACGAGGTGGTGGATTTCACCCGTTCTATTGCTGTTCCTGACAATGCTGTTGTGGGCGAAACACGCATGCGCATCCAATTTACCGATGCTTGGCACAAGAAAACGCAACCAGGACATAGCCACAGCGCAGAAGACGTTATTGACAAAGGTGGGGTTTACGACTTTGTGGTGAATGTTGAAAAGGGTGTTTTGAACGCCATCGACCGCGTAAACGCCGACAAAGCCAAAGCGGAAGTGTTCACCTTGCAAGGTATCAAGCTGAACAAGCAGGTGAACGAATTGCCAAAGGGCATTTACATCGTTGACGGAAAAAAAATAGTCGTGAAATAACTTCGTCACCTAAAACGTTGTTGGCGAAACAGACGGCCGAAACTGCACCGCAATGTTTGCGAAACGGTTCGAACGAGCTGGCTGTAGCGCGCACGGGCAATGGCTGAACCTACATCCAAAAGGGGAGAGGCCATGCGGAAAAACGTTCAAGGTACACCTTAATAATTATGTTATCAGATATTAGAGATGTAAAGTTGTGAGGATGCCGCGATGGCATCAACACAATGATTTGTGGTGTCCCCAGAGCCTTTGTGCTCTGGGGACTTCATTTTGACATAAATACACGCGCGGTGAAAAGGAAACGCAGATGAACATGCGCAGCAACGAGATGGGTTTTCACCTTGCATGTTGGTGGATTGTGTCATTTGACAAGCCTTTCGTCGAAAGCCGATACGGAACAGTGAAGAACGACACTAGGGAACAACGAGTAAATAGCCCGTGCAATGGTTGGAATAGGCCATTAGCCAGGAAAGGAAACACCCGATTAGGACAAAAAAAAGCTTTAAATGAAAAAAAAACAAGGAATAAATTTGCAGGTTCGAAAAAACATAGTACCTTTGCAGCGCATTTAGAGAAATGCCTAAGACAAACAAGTTGCGGGAATAGCTCAGTTGGTAGAGCACAACCTTGCCAAGGTTGGGGTCGCGAGTTCGAGTCTCGTTTTCCGCTC
>CAJPTO010000138.1 GCA_905373605.1 uncultured Prevotella sp. | reverse complement strand
ACTCATGGCCACGGCCATAGAAAACGCCAAGGCGTTCATCGCCGGCAAGCCACAAAATGTGGTAAACAAATTATAATTCTTCGGCGCGGGCAGTGCAAAAGGCTGTCCGCGCCCACTTTCCACGCGCAGACAACAGCCTTGCTTTACGGCGGACATCCCCTAAAGCAGCCCAAAGTCGCCACCTGAGCATTAAGGCAAGCCCCCAACAACAGCGCGTCGCAACGTTACATCCAGGATAACAACACAAAGAAAATGACACTAAGAGACCCCGAACTGGTGCAAACCGTTCAAACCATAATAGAGATTGTAGGAACTTTCGCCTTCGCCATATCCGGCATACGCCATGCCTCGGCCAAACAGGTAGACTGGTTTGGCGGACTGGTATGCGGCATCGCCGTGGCCATTGGTGGCGGTACGCTTCGCGATGTGATGCTTGGCGTGCGGCCGTTTTGGATGCTGTCGTCGGTTTACATCACTTGCACCGTGCTGGCACTGCTTTCCATCATTGTTTTTGCCAAGTATGTAAGGCGGCTTGACAACGCTTGGTTCGTGTTCGACACCCTCGGGTTGGCCCTTTTCACCATCGCTGGCTTGCAAAAGACGCTCTCTCTTGGCCATCCTTTCTGGGTGGCAGTCATCATGGGCTGCATCACGGGGTCGGCAGGTGGTGTCATTCGCGATGTATTGCTCAACAACGTACCCCTCATTTTCCGCAAAGAGATATACGCAATGGCCAGCATTGCAGGCGGATTTCTCTATTGGGGGCTCTATGCCTTGCGCGTAGACATCGGCGTTACGGCCATCATCTGTTTCCTCTTCATCTGTGCTGTGCGCTTCCTTGCCATGCGCTACCACATATCATTGCCCATCTTGCGCGAGGAGAACCCAAAGGTTTAGTGGGCAGGAACAATAAGAAAAAGAAACTTTCTTCGAGAAAAGGCAAGCAATGAAAGCAAAAGAGAAAGATTGGTGTGATGCTGCTGCACGCCTGGCACAGCGTCTGCACAAAGGACAGACAGACAAAGCCGGAGCCGATTATTTTGAAAGCCACCTCACCACCGTGGCCGGGATGGGTGAAACGTGGCTGGAACGCGTTGCGGGTTATCTGCATGATGCCGCAGAAGACACGCCAAACAGCGTGGGCGAGGTGCTGTCGATGCTCGAAAACGAAGGTGGCAACCCACTGCCAACCGCCGAACGGCAGACCTTAGCCACGGCCTTGCACCTGCTTAACCACCATAACGCACCAGATAGGGAAAGTTACATCAGGGGCATTGCCCAAAACGAACTGGCAACGGCCGTAAAGCTACACGACCTTTCGCACAACATGGACCTTTCGCGACTGCCAAACCCTAGGCCTAAAGACCTCAACCGACTGGAACGTTATAAATCTGAATACGCATATCTGCAAAGCAATGGCGTTGCAAATTCATTACCCTGATGCCCAAGTCATTTCTTATTTATTTACAAAACAACATTTTTCCAGACGCAATTCTAGCATTTTTCAAGGCCTTTAAACCATCAAAACGCTATTTTTTCCTTGTTTTTTAAATGCCCTTTAGATAAATTGTGGGCATCAAATGGTGCATTTTGCCTCATTTAGCTTCGCTAGATTGATGGCGTTGTGCGTTTTCTGGCCTGTGTTCTTGCGAATTTTTCCACCCTTTTCATCGCATTCAACACCCCTTTGCCTGTCTGAAACAACCCCTTTTCCATTCATTGCCCTGCATTTTGGTGCATTTAGCAATGCTTTTTCATGCAAAAAGCAGAGCATTTTGCCGCATTTAGCTCAGCTTTTTCATGCAAAAAGCAAGGCTTTTTGCCGCATTTAGCACGTGTTTTGTACCAAAAGGTGGGTTAAAGGCGGCAAAATGGCGGCCCAGATGTCGACATTCGCCCCTCACTACCCAGCATAACCTCACGCGAGAATGCATTATTTGCGGCCGATGGGCGAATTATGCCGCACGAAGGCAGCCATAATGTTAAAATTTATGCTGAAATTTTTACTTATTGAGAAATAACAGCATTGCTAAGTGCGCCCATTAATGGGTTATTCGCCCTGCCCCTACAATTCTATTTTCTCAAACATCATGGGCGTTTAATAGTAAAAAATGGAAATTAATTTGGATTTGTTGCTTAGCCTGTAGAGAAGTTTGAGTGTGGTTCTGCTTTTGAATGATTGCTGATTGCCGTTCTCCTAATGTTTCCAAATCCATTATTGTTTGGCTATAGGCTGGTTCTAAAAATTGCCTTTGCTGTATTTTTAGCTTTTAGCTGAGCAGATTTCGTTTACGATTGAAGGAGCATAGTGAACTATGCTACTGAAAGAGTAAGCGAAAGATGCCAGATAAAAGAAAAAAGACAGCAAAGAGCTAAATAATAAAAAGGAAATGGACTTTTGCGTGGATTTTTTAGAACCAGCCTATAGGATAAGTCAGCATGCAATTAAAGCGAGGCAGAACCATAAGAAACAAGCCATTTTGTGAGCAAACAAAAAGGAAATACGTGCATGATTATCAACTTTTAGCAACACCGCCGGGGCAAATTGTCAACATAGAAACAACATAAATGACACTGAGTGCTATTGTTATTTTGCTTCATGGCAGCCTAATGCATTGTAAAAGAGCGGGAAAATGCGCCATGAAAACCACGCTTTTCCCTGTGTTTTAGCAGATTTTAAACGTCTTTGCACACATTTTTCGAGGCCGAGCAACATAGTATTAGCAAATAACAAAATAGTGTTAGCTTGCATCAATAATAATAACTATCTTTGCAACGAAAATAAATAAGTATATATTCACGCGGGCGAACAACCCGAAGACGCAACAATCCACGACCACAGAACAAAGTGCACAGCGGGCCAACGCCCAAGTGCAACAACCACCATCCAGCCGCCTGGGAGCTGCAAATCCCAGACCTTTCGACGCATTTTTTCAGTAAAATCAATCTAACCCCAATAACAATGGATTTCAATCACAGCAAAATGACATTGCTTGCGGGATGCCTTACAGTCACGATGCTAGGGCATTCGCCAAGGGTGTTTGCAGGCGAAACGAACAATGTTACGGCTGCTGCACAACAAACACGTAAGATAACCGGACAGGTTACCGATGGCCGCGAGTCGATTATCGGAGCAACGGTGCGCGTCAAGGGCACCACGAACGCCACTGTTACCGATTTAGACGGCAATTTCTCAATCGAAGCACCCCAAGGCGCAACCTTGGAAGTGTCGTACATAGGATATACCGCCAAAGAAGTGAAAGTTAGCGGGCAAGGACCGCTCACCATCGTGCTAAGTGAAGACAATAACACCCTTAATGAAGTTGTTGTTGTTGGTTATGGCGTGATGAAAAAGAGCGATGTGTCGGGCGCATCGGTTACGATGGACGAGAAAAAGCTTCGTGGCTCCATCGTTACGTCCCTCGATCAGACGCTACAAGGACGCGCTGCTGGCGTAACAGCCGTGAGTACTTCGGGTGCACCGGGCACATCATCAAGCATCCGCGTGCGCGGACAAGCCACCATCAACGCCAATGCCGAGCCATTGTACGTCATCGACGGCGTTATCATCCAAGGCAGTGGCGCAAGTGGCGCATCGTTAGGCCTTGGCGATGCACTGGGTAATGGCAAGGTGTCTACCGTTTCGCCCCTTTCGACCATCAACCCCAACGACATCGTGTCGATGGAAATATTGAAAGATGCCTCGGCTACGGCCATATATGGTGCACAAGGAGCCAATGGCGTGGTGCTCATCACCACACGCCGTGGTAAGGCTGGCGAGGCAAAGTTCACCTACGACGGCATGGCAGCATGGAGCCGACAAGGAAAAAGGCTCAAGGTGATGGACCTTCGCGAGTTTGCCGACTACTATAACGACTTCGTTAACACAGGACAAATAAACCCCGCTGACGCAGACACCCACTTTTCCGACCCCTCTTTGCTGGGAAAAGGCACCAATTGGCAGGACGCAATCTTCCGCACGGCACTGCAACACTCGCACCAAATATCAGCGCAAGGCGGCTCGGAGAAGGTGCAATACTACGTGTCGGGCAACTACATGTCGCAAGAAGGAACGCTCATCGGCAGTAAGTTCGACAGGCTTGGCATGCGCGCCAACCTCGATGCGCAGCTTAAACCCTGGTTGAAACTGGGCATGAGCGTGAACTTCTCGAACACCAACGACGACTTGAAGCTGGCCGACAGCGACGCGGGCATCATCAATTACTCGCTAACCACACCCCCCGACATACAGATTTACAACATCAACGGCGGCTATTCGTCTATCTCGAAAGAGGGATTTACCAATCCCAACCCCATTGCCATGGCCATGCTCAACGAGATTTTGCTCAACAGGCGCAAGCTTAACGGCAACTTGTTCTTCGAACTCACACCCATCAAGCACTTGGTTTGGCATGCGGAGGTGGGTTACGACCTCAGTTCCGACCGCGGCCGCCGCTTTATGCCCACCGTTGACCTAGGAACATGGAAGCGAACGAAGAACTCGGCATCCGTACAAAAGTCGAGTGGCACGTTCTGGCAGCTCAAAAACTATGTCACTTATGCCAACACGCTTGGCAAACACTCGTTCTCGGCTATGCTTGGCCAAGAGCTTTGGGAAAGTTCTTACGACTTTAACCGCACAGAGAACACCGACTTGCCCGCAAACACCGTAAACAACCCCGCCCTTGGCGCAGGAACGCCCGCCATTGGCGTAGGCTTCGGCAGTTCGGCAATGGCATCTTTCTTCACAAGGCTCACTTATGCCTTCAACGATCGCTACAATGCCACTTACACTTACCGCTATGACGGCAGCTCAAACTTCGGACCCAACAAGCGTTGGGCTGGTTTTCACTCGTTTGCTGCTTCGTGGCGTTTCACCAATGAGAGCTTCTTCCAAAAGAGTGCACTGGCAAAATACGTGAGCAATGGTAAGCTTCGTGCCGGCTGGGGACAAACAGGTAACGCCAATATCGGTTCATATAAGTGGGGAACACTGATGAAAGCAATGCCCACATTGCTTGGTAAAGCCTACCGACCAGACAACATTCCCAACCTGGATGTGCAGTGGGAGAGCCAAGAACAATGGAACGTAGGTCTGGACCTCGGCGTACTTAACGACCGTGTTAGCCTCACCTTGGACTGGTATCGCAAGGAGTCGCGCGACATGTTGATGCCCCTTCAGCTTCCTTCTTACATGGGAACGTCGGGCAATGTGTCGTCGGTGCTTGCCGCTCCCTACGGAAACTACGGCACAATACGCAACAGCGGCTTCGAGCTTACCGTTAGTGCACACCCCTTGACGGGCGCATTCCAATGGGATTCCGAGTTCCAAATATCGTGGAACAAAAACAAGCTTGTGGCCCTTTCCGGCACAAAGAACGCCGCCATCGTGGGTTATGGACAATGGAACGACGTGGTGAGCGTGTCTAATGTGGGCGAGTCGCTCTACAGCTTCTACGGATTTGTTACCGATGGCGTATACAAAGACCTCGCCGACCTTGAGACATCGCCCAAGACATCGAAGTATCCAGCCGACGGAAAAAGCTTCGATCGCAACACCACGCCCTGGATTGGCGACCTCAAATTCAAAGACATCAGCGGCCCAGAGGGTAAGCCCGACGGCGTTATCGACGACTACGACAAGACCAACATCGGCTCGCCAATGCCCAAATTCACCTTTGGATGGACCAACACCTTCCGCTATAAGGACTTCGACCTCAACGTCTTTATCAACGGCAGTTACGGGAACAAGGTGTACAACTACATGAAAATGAAGCTCACACACATGAACACGTTGTGGAGCAATCAGCTCAAAGACGTTACCGGACGTGCGCGCTTGGTGCCCATCGACCCAACGAAAACCTATGCAGCAGGCAGCTATTGGTATACCGATGCCAGCAACATACGCGTGGCTAACCCCGAAACCAACATCCCCCGAGCAACGATTACCGACCCCAACGACAACGATGTTATCAGCGACCGCTACATTGAAGATGGCTCTTACATCCGATTGAAGAACATCTCACTGGGATATACGTTGCCCAAGAAATGGATTTCGAAGTGGGGAATTGAAAACCTTCGCGTATATATGAACATCCAAAACCTGCTCACCATAACGGGTTATGACGGTTACGACCCTGAGATAGGCGCCAGCACTGCCGACAGTAACGGCTATACTTACGGCTTAGACAATGGTCGTTATCCCTCGCCAACAACCTATTCGTTCGGACTAAACCTCACTTTCTAACAATAAACCTTCTTCAAAATGAAACGTTTGAAATATCTATATATGGCTTTTGCCTTGGCTACGGGTGCGATAACGACATCGTGCAACGACTTCCTGGACCGCCCCGCAGAAGACTCTTACAACTCTGACACCTTCTATAAGGACGACGCCCAATGCATCCAAGGCGTGAACTACCTTTATAATTCGCCCTGGTACGACTTCCAACGCGGCTTCATTAAAGTGGGCGAAGTGATGTCGGGAAACTATTATTGGGGATCTAGTCCTTACATGACCCTCACCGTTAACGGCACAGACCCCGACTTGATGAACATGTCGTACTCGCTTTGGGCCGTTATCGGACACGCCAACACCGTGTACAACAACCTCAAAAAAGCCACCGCATCACAGGCAATAAAAGACCAATGCATGGGCGAATGCCTCGCTTGGAAGGCTATGGCCTACTTCTTCCTCGTGCGTTCGTTCGGTGATGTGCCCATCATTCACGACAATTCGGCCATGCTTGCCGATGGTTCGTACAACATTGTGAGAAAAACAAAGAAGGCCGACGTGTACGAATACATCATCCTCACGCTCGAAAAGGCCATGCAGCTGTTGCCCAAAAGCAGCTCGCCAGGCCGTATAGACTATTATGCCGCCGAGGGATTGCTCGCCAAAGTGTACCTCACAAAGAGCGGTGTTAACGCCAATGGCAACGGACAACGCAACGCCGACGACCTTAGAAAGGCCGCAGAGTATGCCAAAGACGTGATTGACAACAGCGGAAGAACGCTCATGACGAACTATGCGGACGTGTTCCGCCTGCAAAATGCCATGAACAGAGAGAACCTTTTCTCGTGGATGTGGACCGCCGACACCAGCATCTGGACCGTACAAAACACGCTGCAAAGCGACTTGGCAATGGTGGGTTTCGATGAGTTTGGCGACTGCTGGGGCGGATATAACGGCCCATCGATAGACCTGCAAGAGGCTTTCGGCACATCGCCCATCGCCAATCCCGAGGGCAGAACCGATGTAGACACACGCCGAAAAGCAACGATGATGATGGCTGGCGACTTCTACGAATACTTCTGGACGGACAAAACAGACCGCAATGGACGCAAGGGTTTCAACTATCTGCAGTTCATGTACGATGCCGACGGCTATGGAAGTGGAGGTCCAGGAAAGCTGCAAAGTGCCACGGGTGCCAACTGCGTGAAGCATCTTTACGGCGATGCTTACGACCATAAGACCTATGCAGTGGACGGAATATCGGCATCTAACATGCACAGCAGCTTGCCAACACCCGTACTTCGCCTGTCAGACGTGTACCTCGTATATGCAGAAGCCGTCATTGGCAACGCCACTTCCACCACCGATGCCTCGGCCATCGATGCTTTCTATGCCGTTCGCAGTCGCGCCGTTAAGTCGGCTTCGCGCCCAACGAGCATCTCTTGGCAAGACGTTTGGAAAGAACGCCGACTGGAATTGGCACTCGAAGGCGACCGCTGGTACGACTTTGTGCGCCGCAGTTACTACGACATGCAGGGCAGCATCGCCGAACTGAAAGCACAAAAACGCGATGCCTTCTTCGGGCTGAACACCCTTTACGAGAACTATTACAACAGTGGCGCATGGAATGTCAACACCACAGACATGCGTTACAACCCTGATGCGCAAGCGCCTAACGTAACCGAACAGAGCTTCACCCTACCCTTCCCAAGCCAGGATGTGGTGTTCAACAACAATCTCCTAAGCGAAGCCGTACACGTTGACGTGCGTTCAACCTATTCTTATTAACCCCATAAATGCATCATTACAATGAAACGTTCCATCATAGCCCTGCAATCGCTGGCTGCTTCTTTGGCCTTCGCGGCATTGGCACTCACTGCTTGCAGCGACCAACCCGACAAATACGAACCCACTGACGGCTCACCACAGGTGCAATACATACGTTTGCCCGCGAGCCCCGACTCGATTATCACCCAGAGTTACATGCAACGCACCATCTGCCTGGTGGGAAACAACCTGCGAAGCATTCGCCGTTTGTTCTTCAACGACCGCGAAGCGTTGCTCAATTCGAGCTTCATCACCGACAACACCCTGCTCGTTGACATCCCAGGTGACATCCCCTCGGCCGTTACCGACAAGATATACAT
>CAJPTO010000137.1 GCA_905373605.1 uncultured Prevotella sp. | reverse complement strand
TGCTGCCGCTGCTGCTGGTAAGTAATCAGCTTGTTGCCTTATATAAGCACTTTCTGAATGGAGAAATACTTGATTGTTGGATTGGGAAACCCCGGAAGAGAATACGAGGCAACCCGCCACAACACTGGATTTATGATATTGGACGCTTTTGCTAAGGCGTCCAATATTGTTTTTGAGGACAAGCGTTACGGCTTCGTTGCCTCTACAATGCTGAAAGGCAGAAAGCTGGTTCTGCTTAAACCCTCAACGTTTATGAACCTAAGCGGAAACGCCGTGCGCTATTGGCTCGACAAAGAGAACGTTCCGCAAGAGCACTTGTTGGTTGTTGTAGACGATTTGGCTCTGCCGCTCGGCGCGTTGCGACTGAAAGGCAACGGAAGCAACGGCGGACACAACGGATTGGGGCATATCCAACAGCTCATCGGACCGCAATATGCACGGCTACGGGTGGGCATCGGCAACGAATTTCCACGCGGCGGACAGGTGGATTGGGTGCTGGGAGAATATGATGAGGCGGAACTCAAAACCCTAGAGCCGGCCATCAACCAAAGCATCGAGATTATAAAGAGCTTCGCCTTGGCTGGAATAACGGTGACAATGAACCAGTTTAACAAAAAGAACGCATAAGCAAAACATGGAAGAAGCGAGGATTGACAAGTGGCTTTGGGCGGCACGCATATTCAAAACGCGCTCCATTGCAGCTGATGCATGTAAGAATGGCCGCGTAACGCTTAATGGCATGAACATGAAACCCAGCCGAACCATCAAGCAAGGCGATGTGGTGAGTGTGAAGAAACCGCCCGTTACCTATTCGTTTAAGGTGCTTAAAACCATCGAACAGCGTGTTGGCGCGAAGCTCTTGCCCGAGATTTACGAGAATGTTACCGACCCGAAGCAGTACGAACTGTTGCAGATGAGCCGCATCAGTGGGTTTGTTGACCGCGCACACGGCACAGGTAGGCCCACAAAGAAGGAGCGAAGGGCGTTGGATGCCTTTGTAGATCCTGTGATGTTCGGCTTTGATGAAGAGGACGAAGGCGAGGAATAAGGTTGTATTGAACAACCTTTGCCCTTGTAAACTCGTTAACTTGTCAACTCGTTAACTTGTTAACTTGTCAACTCGTTAACTAATAACATCCATACAATATCAAACAATAACGCATAAATTAACCCCCAATGACCAACATAGCCATATTCGTTTCGGGCAGCGGAACCAACTGCGAGAACATCATTAACCACTTTGCCGACGATGCAAATGTGAACATCGCGCTGGTGTTAAGCAACAAAGCCGATGCTTATGCCCTTGTAAGGGCGAAAAACCACCACGTGCCAACCGCCATATTAAGCAAGGCCGAGTTTAACGACGAGGCCAAAGTGATGGCCTTGTTGCAGCAATATCAGGTGGATTTCATCGTCTTGGCCGGTTTCCTACTCATGATTCCCCCTTTCCTCGTGTCGGCTTATCGCCAACGAATGCTCAACATTCACCCCGCCCTGCTGCCCAAGTATGGTGGGAAAGGCATGTACGGGCATCATGTTCATGAAGCAGTGAAGGAGGCGAAAGAGCCAGAAACGGGCATCACCATACACTGGGTGAGCGACGATTGTGATGCTGGAGAAATCATTGCACAATTTGCCACGCCCCTTACCGACAGCGATACGCCCGATGACATTGCACAGAAGGTTCACCTGCTTGAGCAAAAACACTTTCCCGAAGTTATCGAACAGGTACTAAAGCGTTCGGATTTATCCACTAGAAATAAATAAACCTTCATGAAAAGAAAACTCTTTATCTTCGTGACGCTGTTTGTCGTGCTGGGCTTGAACGCCCAAGAAGCGTCCAAAGCAAACCGCTGGCCTTCGTTCCTTACCCAAAAAGACTTGCCAGATGCAACGAAATTCATCCCTGCACCGCCAGATACCTCAAGCATCGCCTACTTGAATGACTTCAACCGCTATCATTGGGGGCGGTCGATGCGCAACACAGCGCGCGGAAAGCAAGCCGTTTGTGATGCATCAGTGGACATCGACTCGGTGCTTCAGGGCTTTTCCGCGGCTTTTGGCATGCCAATAACCAAGGCTTCAATGCCCGAGTTGCATTATCTCATGCATCGCGTTGAGAACGATGCCAGCCTTTCGGTGCGCGGCGCAAAGAAAAAGTACATGCGCAAGCGGCCTTATGTGCAGTTTGGAGAGGCTACCTCCGTGCCAAATGATGAAGAAGAGCTGCGCAATACGGGCTCTTTCCCCTCGGGACATACCGCTCGTGGCTGGGCTATGGCCTTGGTCTTGGCCGAGATTAACCCCGAACGTCAAGACGACATCTTGCTTCGCGGCTACGAATATGGCGAGAGTAGGGTCATTGCAGGCTTTCATTATCAGAGCGATGTAGACGCTGCCCGCCTTGCAGCTAGTGCTGCTGTGGCTCGTTTGCATGCCGATGCGGCCTTTTGCAAGCAACTTGACAGAGCTAAGAAAGAGTTTGCGCGATTGAAGAAGAAGTAGTGCCTTGCACGCTTCCCTATGTTTTGCATCCAAATGACGGGGCGTTCATGGCCAGTGAGAATATACACTCGGCCATGAACGCCCCGTTTTGTGTCTTTTCCAACAGCATTCGCCCCTCTCTTATCGCGTTCCAGACAGGCTACTCGGCGAGAGTTTTCAGCTATTCATAATCATCGATGACGCTGTTCATAAAGTCCATCATGGGCTTTCCCACCTTGAAAATGCGTGTCATATCATCAATCCAGCCATTGCCTTGGAAGAAATTGTCGGGCACTTTCACCCAAGCACAATAGTCCTTCATGCGCAAATACTGAATAAACTCATAGTCGCGTGGGAAACCACTGGGGCAACTCTTTAGCGAATCCAGCCCGAAACCTCGTTCCCCTTGTCCCCATTTGCTTTCGTTGGGCTTGCCAAACAAGTCTACAAACGCCTTATTCTCCACCCTTTCTCGCCATGTGTCAATGTTTCCCATTATCTCATTGCGGCACGAAGTGAGGATATTAGTGGGCAACCAATAACCACCCACGGCCAAAAGACATTGCCCTTGCTCCACGTGTAGATAGTAACCACCGCGCAAAGCCTTTTTACCCTTGGCGCACATGTAAGCCCCAAAGTGGTTTTTATACGGCGACTTGTCGGCCGAGAAGCGTGTGTCGCGATTGAAACGATACACACAATCCTTCACTTGCAGGTGGCTAATCTCGCCATCGAACAGCGAAATGGCAGCCAAAGCTTGCTTAACGCCCGCTTCAAAGTCTGTTCGGCAAGCCGTATATTCATCCTTATGCGCCTGATACCATTCGCGATTGTTGTTGGCCGACAGCTCAGCCAGATAGTTTAAAATACGTTTAACGTCCATCTTCTCTTTGGTTTATTGTTTTGATAGGTCAGCAACAACCGCTCTTTCCCATCATATTATTATCCTTTACTGTGCACATGAAGCAACTAAAATCCTCCAAAACATTTCCCAATCACCTTGTAATAAGCAAAGCATATCACTCCCCTCTCCCCTTGGAGAGGGGCTGGGGGTGAGGCTTCTATGAGCTTATTTCATCTTTACTCCAACTTCGACCCCTCCAAAAGCTTCGGACATATGTCCCGAAACACACACTCCTCGCACTTGGGTTTACGGCTAACGCACACATATCTGCCATGCAGCAGCAGCCAATGGTGCGCCTTGTTCACGTCTTCGCTGGGGATGTGCCGCAACAATTCTTGCTCAACCTTCAGCGGCGTGTTGGCCTTTTTGCTCACAAGTCCCATGCGGTGGCTCACGCGATACACGTGCGTATCCACCGCCATGTTGGGTTTGTCGAACCAAACAGCCTGCAGCACGTTGGCCGTCTTGCGCCCCACGCCGGGCAAAGTGGTGAGTTCGGCCGTGGTACTGGGCATTTCGCCCTTGAAATCGCTCACCAATTTGCGTGCCATAGCCACCAGGTGGTTGGCCTTAGCGTTGGGATAACTCACCGATTTCACATATTCGAACACCTCTTCCACCTCGGCTTTGGCCATTATCTCGGCTGTGGGGTAACGCGCAAACAGCGCAGGCGTAACCTGATTGATGCGCTTGTCGGTGCATTGTGCGCTAAGCAATGTGGCCACCAAGAGCTGAAAGGCAGAGCCAAATTCCAGTTCGGTGGTGACTATTGGTGCTTGTGCGCGAAAATAATCCAGAATGTATTTGTATCTTTCGTTTCTTGTCATCGACGTTGTCTTGACTCTTTATTTCTTATCTTTTCAGCGAAGTTTGTTATCTTTGTGAGACAAAACCCAAGATAAACACTCCTCATATGAACGAAGTGCTTAACAAAGATACAATAAAATTTGAAATTCTACCCCATTTATCGGTGGTAAAAAGCAGGTATATTTCGTAGAACAACTTGCTGGAGGTCATTCAATGCATTCATCTTTACAGATAATCAGGTAGATTGTCTTTGCCTAACGTACCATCAAAGAATTGTTTGGCAACCCCTATATCAACCTTATATTTTTTAGCCAGCAAATACTTTAGCGTGTTACGAAAACACATCAGTTCCGGATAGTCTTTTATCTCATTGAACAATTTACGCAGTTTAGGATCTGTTTCAGCTTGAACATTCTTGGTATAGGCCAAGAATTCATCCACATTTTTGGGATTGCCAAAAGCACTCATGTTTGCTTTCTGGCTCATTGCTGCATTGAAGATGAAGCTGTCCATCGCCTTATATACGGTAAAGATGAACCTTTTCCCATCATCATGTATGAAGAAACGAACATGTCTAGACAGCCCGTCAACGTTTTGTGGCAATGCATACTCATGAAAACCTGCGTCCATTGTTGCCTGACGCTTGTCTGCATCAATCACTCCAACGGCAAAATCATCACTTTTGTTAACCGCCTTTACAACTTCATTGCAAGTGCTTTTGTGCTTAACATAACCTCCGAGGATGTGTCCAACCAGATTAGTGTCCACATTACACTCGGGGAACACGTTCATTTGTTGTGCCATCAGTGTGTAAATGCTTCAAAATTAAAGAATGCGTCCGACCCATTGTCGTATATTTGCTGCAGTTCGTCTTCATTTGCAGTTTTTACGGCAAACAAACTGCTGCCATCTTCACATGGATAAGTGAGCATTAGTTTGAAATCAGCAATATTTTCTTGCAAGAAATAGTTGAGGACGTATGGGCTATGTGTGGTAACAAACAAGAAATGGCATCGTGTCTTAGCAGACATCCTTTCCAAAATCCACTTGACAAACTGGCATTGTGTGGGTGGAAACAAGTTGTTTTCAGGTTCCTCTAGGAATATCTCGCTATGGTCGTTCTCTAATAGTCGTGATACGTAGCCATTAAATTTATCACGCTCCTTGCTGCTACTGAATAGATATTTCTGTTGTTTCCCGCTAAGAAAGAAGCCGGCTTGGTATTTACGTTCTCCGTCCTTTGTATCCAAGCATCGTTCATATATTATCTCAAATGTGTGCTTTATCTCTTCTGTTTTGGCAATACTTAAGTCTTTTAGATTGACAAGTTTGTCCGCGAACACGTCATTAGTGAGATAATCTGTATAAACAAACAATGGAAGTATAGACTGCAAGCCACTTGATGTTTCGGATAGTTCTAGAATTTTCCCATCTTTGAGGGTTACTAAGTCCGTTTCTTTATTCTTATCAAAGGAATAATTCACGCCCAATCCCAAGATGTCAGACATGTTGGCTTGCTGTCGTCGTGCAATATCCCACTCTGTCATGAAGTCTTGTAGATGGCCGCCTGCACTTGGAAGCTGTTTATAGTCTTTGAAAAGTGATACAACGTTCCTGTCTGATGGAATGTACGAAACCTTTGCACGGTGATAATTCCACCAATTAGGCTTTAATTGGCAGGTGAACTTATTTTCTGTCTTGCTATTATCAAAACTGAAACTAACAAAAGGAGATGAATACTCAATATATGTATCTTCTTTTAGATAGTTTTCCATTCGATAATATCCCAAGAAGCTATCTATAAACGTATCGTCTTCTGTAAAGTAGTCGGCTGATTGTAAAAGCATAATTCGCTTTTCAACCCAAGAACAAAAGGAGGTAGTTCGAAGCACGCATGTTTTACCAGAACTCTGTAAACCAATGATAAGATTTACAAGCCCAAACTCAATGTCCACATTTTGCAATGGACCAAAATTTCGTATAATTAAATGCTTCATTGTTCTTGCTTATGATTTAGAAATGCACATTATTACATTGCAAATATAACGTTTTTCTTGATAAGCGAGAAACATTACACTGGAAAAGTGTTCCCCCATGTGTTCTTTCTTGTAACTTAACCGTCTTGACTTCAGCGTTAAATCGTGCCTTATGCCACTCGATAAATGTTTCTGTACTCGGGCCATGCCCCAAACAGCGCTGTTATACCGCGCCTTAGAAAGGCAGGCCCACGGCGAAATGGAAGGCAAAGTCGCGCTTAAGGCTGGGATGCAGCAGCGGATAATGCTCGCGCGAGGTGTCGTAGGCGGGATTAACGGCTTTCATGCCGAGGTCGAAACGCAGGATGAAATAGTCGAAGTTGAGCCTCAACCCCAGTCCGTAGGCCACAGCTATCTGACGATAGAAGCTGTCGAAACGGAACTGTCCGCCCGGTTGGTCGGCATAATTGCGCAAGGTCCATATGTTACCGGCATCTATAAACACCGCCCCATGCAGTTTCCATCCCAAGAACGTGCGGTATTCCAAGTTCATGTCCAGTTTCATGTCGCCCGTTTGGTTGATGAAGTCGATGCGCCCGTCTGTGCCTTTAAACGTTCCGGGGCCCAGTTCGCGCACGCGCCAGCCCCTTACAGAGTTTGCTCCGCCCGAGAAATAACGTTTTTCGAAGGGCAAGATGGTGCTGTTGCCGTAGGGATAGGCCACGCCAAGACCCACGTGGAAAGCCAAGGCGTTGCGAACATCAAACTGGAAAAGGCGCGTAAAATCCACATCGAACTTCACGTATTGGGCATAAGCAATGTTCACCAAGGTGTACTTGCCATCAGCATTTTGCGGCATCCTGAACAGCCTCGACACACCTTGCAGCACGTTACCAGCCGACTCGAAGTTGGCTTTCACGGCATTTTCGCCATCGTTAAACGCCACGCCGAACCCCATTTTAAGGATAAACAGGTCTTCGTAGTTGTATCTAAGAATGGCATTACGGCTTGTGGCATTGTCCAGATAGTCGGCTTTGAAGCGCGCACTAATCCAAGGCATGTACACATAGTTGATGTCCAGGAAGTCGTATCGGTAAGAGATGTGGTGGTTGGGTTCGTTCCAATGGTAACGCCAGCCCATTGAAAACACGCGGCGATGAAACTCCGGTCGGTTCTGTAGGTTCCAGTTCAGCGACAATTCGCTGGTGGCGATGCTTCGCCTGCGAAATGTTCTCGACAGCATTGGTGCCACAAATCGCGGGAACGTGAGTTTTGTTTCAATGCCATACTCTTGATAGTCTTTGTTTTGATACCCCTCCAATCCCGTTATTGCCTCGTACGCGGCACGCAATTGTATGCTCAACAATTCGCTTCCACGAAAGAGGTTTCGGTTTTCGTAAGTAACCGATGCAGCAGCCCCAAGGTCTCCCGCCGTGTTTGTTCCTTCGGGTTGGAACGAAATAGACGAGGGCTTGTTGGTGCTGATGTTGATGTCGCAATCCAGCAATGTCGTGTCTGGCACTTCGGTAAAACGAATGTTGGTGTACCGCACGGCTTGCATTCGTGCGAAGTTTCCATATGTGCGTTGCAGCTGTGTGGCACTGAAGAGGTCGCCTTCTTTGATGAGGGTGCTTCGTCTTAGCACCCTTGGTCGAAGGTGAATTTTTGTGCTGTCGTTACTCGAGAAGGTAACTTTTCTTATCGCGTATCGTGGGTGAAGCGTCTCCGGTGCATTGCTGTTGGGTCGATAAGGCATCAAATGCAGCATCAGGTTTATTTCGTTTCGCCCCGAAGTGGAGTCGGCCCCGTAAAGTATGAAGTCTTTATGAAAGCGGTAATAGCCGCTATCCATCAGCACGCGTGTGATGCGTTTGCGCTCTTCGTCCAGCCGTGCCACGGTGAAAGGGTCGCCCGCCCTCAGTTCTTGTCGGGCAGGATTGTCGATGTCTAGCACGCGGGCGATGGTGCTGTCTTGAATGTCATACCTCACGGAGTGGATATAAAACGGCGTTCCCGGGTGCAAAGTGTAGATGGCGGTGAGGCGTTTGCCCTTTGCGCGCGTGGCGAGTTCCACATCGGCGTTCATGTAGCCCATGTTTTGCAGGGCCTGTTTCAGGTCGTTGCACGACAATTGGGCCTGCAGCGTGTCGTACACTACAGGTTCTTCGCCCATCTTTCGCAGCGTTCGGTTAATCCATTTGGTGGTGTCCCTTCCGGCAAGTGAATAGGTACGC
>CAJPTO010000136.1 GCA_905373605.1 uncultured Prevotella sp. | reverse complement strand
ACTTTGTTATGTGGTTTTAAGTTTTCGGGGTTATCAGGTTTCTAAGTTTTTGATTTTTTGAGAAAACGAGCATACAAGTTAGCAAGTTGAAAAGTAAACGAGTTAAGGAGTTAACAAGTTAGCGAGTTGATAAGTTAACAAGTTGACGAGCAAACAAGATTATTCTCCACTCTGCCAACCAAGTATTTGGCTTAACTTCTTAACTTCTTAACTCCTCAACTCCTTACTCCTCAACTCCTTACTCCTTTACTCCTTTACTCCCTTACTCCTTTACTCCTTTACTCCCTTTCTCCCTTATTACTTTACTCCCTTACCTCCTTATATCCTTATCTCCTCTTTTATCTCCCATCCCATAACAGCCGAAACCAGTGGTATGAGCGTCATGCAAAGTTTCTGTTGCCCCGAATAATTAGGGTGATAGCTTGCGCCAAGGTCTTTGTTCACGGTGATGATGCCAGGCATGAACTCGGCGAAATGCACATCCTTGTGCCCTTGTAGCCGCTGTTGAAGCACCTTAAAGCTAGCTGAGAGGTAGACACCTGCCGAGTGTGGGCGGATACAGATAATGGGAATGGGGCCATAATGCTTGTGAACAGCGTCGATAAGGCGGATGTATGCATCCACATACTGCTCAACGGAGGGTGTGACGACGGGTGAGAAGTCGTTTGTGCCGAGGTTTATCATCACCAGATTGGGGCGATAAGCCTTGAAGTCGTAGGGTTGTGTGCCGTGATGGTCGAACAATTGCAGGTAGCGTTGCGACATGTTGCCTTTCGAAACCTGTACCGTGTCGGCCCAATTGCGCACAATGCCGCGCCCAGAGTGTGCAGCCAGCACATAGTCGGCCCCGAAATAATGTGCCAAGAGGCAGGCGTAGGCCTTGTCGCAGTTTTCGGTTTCCAGCCTAAACGGGTCGGTTGCCTTGTTGCTTTCCGTGCCATAGCCGCACGTATACGAGTCGCCAATCACCTCAATGAGCCTGTTGGGGACGGGCAGGGCGAATAAGTTTTGTCCCTTTTGCAGGTCGAACGAATGAACGGTGGTGCATCCGTATTCGCCTTCGGTGCATTTTTGCAACACCAGCCTGTGCGAACCATTCTTCAACCCGCTGGCCAAAAGCACGCGTTGTGGTGTCTTTTCTGTCACTTTAATCTTCTGTATCCATCTGCCGTCGATGAAAACGTTGTGGTAGCTTTCGCCCTCGTCCGAGAGATAAGCGGCAATCTGTGTGCCTGTAAAGCCTGTTCGCAGGTATGTTCCCACCCAATCGTATCGCACGGTGCCTTTCTGTTCATCGCGTTGCACGCGTCCGATGTATTGCACATTGGTGTCTGTGGCGGCAGGTTCTATTTTAAATGTCTTTTGTGCTTGGGCCATTGTGGGATAAGTGGCTGAAAACAGCAGGATAACGGCGGCGAAAACTATCTTAACACAGATGTGTGGCGAACGATTGTCGCGGATGCGTCTTCCGTTGCAATGCTTGTTGGGTAAGTTTAAGTGGTGCATGATGTGCGAATTAGATTTGTTTATGTGATGATTGTTTCCCAGCGTGCTATCGCTTTAGTGGATGCAGCGTATGCTTTAGCAAGCAGGTGTGTTGTTAAAACAAACATTGCCTGTGGCTGTTGAGCAACCGCAGGCAATGCTGTTAGTGTGAAAACGAACCCTTAAAAGGGTGGGTGAGTGGTTTCGAAGCACTTTAGTCGTGCCGAAAACGCACTCGCCGTGTCAGTGTTTTGTGCTTATTTCTTCACCACCTTGCGTGTTTTGCCTTGCGCATCTTTGATGATGTACACGCCTTTTCGGTTGGTGTTGTTCACGCGAACGCCGTCGAGGGTGTAAATTTCCACTTGCTTGTTGGCATCAACAGTGGGCAAGTTGGATATGCCCGTGGTGGTGTTGATGTTGTAAAGGCGATATTTGCTGAGGTCGTTGCTGGCAACTAAGATGCTAGCCTTGCCCGTTTCGATTTTTTTAGCTACCAACACGCCTTGTCCTTTAGTCTTCACCGTGATGTCGTCGGCAGTGATGTTGCTTGTTTCAAAGGCGTAATCGGTTTTGTCTTCGTTAAAGTTGGCAACGGCTTTTCCTTTAATGTCGATGCTTTCAACGCCGAAGCTGTACACCAGTTCGAGGTCGTCTACGTACAATTCATCGCTTCCGCTACCTCCGCCAGGCACAGCATTGGTGGAAAGCGTAACGAGAATGGCCTTGGGATTAATGTTGTTGTTAACGTAGTTGAAAGGAATGGAGAGACGTTTCCATTCGCCTTTGGTGTCAGCAATCTCGTTATTGATGGCCTCGGCCATCTTGTTGTTGTAGGCTTTGTCTTCTGGTAATTGGTAATATGTGCCGTCTGTAATCACAGCTTTAGCCGTTGCGTAGGGAGCTTTAGCCGAAGGCGTGCCTTGTTTGAACTTCACCCAAAGCGCAATGCTGTCGGGGCGGGCATTCAATTCGGTGTAGTATGGGTCGCCGTTAACGTCCTTGTCTTTATTGGAAAGGTCGAGGAACGAGTTGTTTTTGGTGTCTGAAGCTGTTGTAGAACCTGCTCTAAGCCTACCCGTAGTAACTGTTCCGTTTGCTGTAACAAAAATTATTGTTCGAGAATAGACCAACAAACTCTTTTTTCCCGTTGAGCCAGGACGAACATCACTAGATTCTTTTGTCTGCTGTCCTTTTGCCATGTTCGTAAATCCACCTGCTGTAACCACGCTTTGGAAAGAGTGCCATCTGTTAGGCTCGTTGTTTTTTCCGCCAAATGTTTCGAAATCGCCATTAGGAACTTGGAAACCTTCGCCAAACACCACGTTTATGGTCATGCCAGCGAAGTTAATGTTGATGTTTGCGTGCAACTTGTCGGCCGTTTCTTGTGCAAGAAGGTTGATGGGCACATCGCCAAGATTGTTTATTGGCACTTCCCTGTCGGCTTGAAGCAGGCGAACATCGCCCACATTGTAGGGCGAAGCGGGAATGATGATGGTGCCAACATTGATTTCTTGGCCACCTACATTGATGGAAAAGTCTTTTAAGGAGAGATTGTAAGTTCCATCGCCTTGTTGGTCTACGTCGATGGATGCTGTTTTGTCGCTGAGGATTTCTCCATTAACAGTTACGACCAGTTTACCCGTATAGCTTTTGGCAAACGTTGTAATCGTGCCAAGGGCTATAATAAGTAGTGTAGTAAAAATTTTTTTCATATATAAAATAATGTTATGGCGAATGAAACGCGTTTCGCCGTGTTTAATGATGTGCAAAGCTACTCATTTTTTTCGAATAAACCTATAAAAATAACCCATATAAACCCTTAATGTGCCATATTTTGATTAACTTCGCGCCATGAAATTAGGTATGTTATTGTTCATGCTCATACCCTTGGTTGGGCATATATATGTTTTTTGGCACATATGGAACATTGTTCCGCTTAACAATTGGCTCAAAATAGCCTTGCTGGCCTTGCTTTCTTTGGGTTTCATCTCACTGATTGTGGGCTTCGGAGCAGGGCTAGACAAGATGCCAATGCCGCTTGCAACCGGCGTTTACGAGTTCGGAACGTCGTCTGTCTTCGTGTTGCTCTATGCTGTGATGCTCTTTCTTGTGCTAGATTTTGGCAGGCTGGTGCATCTCGTTCCCAAGTCGTTCCTTTATAATAGCTTGCTAGGTACGCTCACTGTCGTCGGCATCTTGCTGGTCTTGTTTGTGTATGGCAACATCCATTACAACCATAAGGTGAGGCAAGAACTGCACCTAAGCACCAGCAAACACCTCGACAAGCCGCTTAAGGTGGTGATGATAAGCGACCTGCACCTGGGCTATCACAACCGTAGAGCCGAGTTCTCGCGGTGGGTTGACCTGATAAATGCCGAGCGTCCCGACCTGATTCTCATCGCTGGCGACATCATCGACATCAGCGTTCGCCCATTGTTGGAGGAGAATGTGGCCGAAGAGTTCCGCCGCTTGAAAGCCCCTGTCTATGCTTGTTTGGGTAACCACGAATATTATAGCGGAGAAACAAATGCGGAACAATTTTATCGCGACGCCAAGATTAACTTGCTTCGCGACAGCGTGGTGCAGGTGATGGACCTCAACATCGTGGGGCGCGACGACCGCACAAACGGGCGAAGGGCTTCGCTTAAGACGCTGATGGGACGGGCAGACGCATCGAAATACACCATCGTGCTGGATCATCAGCCCTACGTCTTGGAAGAAGCACAGCGTGCAGGCGTTGACTTTCAGCTTAGCGGACACACGCATTATGGCCAGGTGTGGCCCATATCGTGGATTGAAGATGCCATATACGAAGACGCATATGGCCCACTAACCAAGGGCAGCACACGCTATTTTGTTACCAGCGGCATTGGCATTTGGGGCGGGAAGTTCAGAATTGGCACGCGAAGCGAATACCTTGTGGCCACGATAACGCAGAGTTTCTGATTGCACTTGGTGGAGTGGGGGATGAATTCACTATCGCAAAACCGCGGCTGACAAGAAATCAACGACAGATGGAAAACCACTTTGAATTGACATTCGAACATCTAAAGGCATGGTTCGGCCAGTTTAACCGCGACTATTTCGGGGGAAAGCTGCCGTTGCCGCGCCTTGGCATCACACATTCGCGCACGCGTCTGGGCTCTATGGGGTTTAAGAAGCGCACCCATTTGGGCAAAACCATTACCTACGGGCACTCCATTAACATGAGCGTGCTTTACGAACAAGATGAGTGGGGGTATAAAAACGTGTTCCTGCACGAGATGATTCATTATTATATTGCCTACAACAACATTCATGATACAGGCCCACATGGCGAGGTTTTCCGGAGAATAATGAACGGACTTAACAGCCAATACGGCTGGGAAATGAAGGTCTCGGAAAGCACACGCGACCTGAAACGGGCGCAAGATGAGGGCAATGGAGCTTATTTCTTGGTGCTTGCCCTGCACCTTACTTCGGGAAAAAAGATGCTATCTGTTGTTATGCCGCGTTATTGGAGCGTAATCAACAAGCAACTTGGAAGCGTAAAGGAAGTGGAAAGCTACAGTTGGCACATCACAAACGACCCCTATTTCAACGGTTATCGGCAGGTGCGAACACTTCGTGGCGTGTATGTGAACCCCGATTTTTTCAACGAAATGGTGGAAAAGATGCCTCCGTTTGAAAAGACTTAAGGCTGTTTTTATAACAAACCTTAAGCTGAAACGCCCTCTTGATGAGAAGACGAATAGCAACGCTAACGGCGCGCAAACAAGCATGATAAGCACAGGGCAACAGCTAACCCGTTACATGTAGCCCTTAAAGCAAAGGCGAAAGCAAGCGGATGAGCGACTCCCAAAGGCGTGCAAAGAATGGACGGTGAGCGAATATGTCGGGACTGTCTAGAACAATGCATTCGGCCTCGTCGGCCAAGAACACCGCTTTCATCCTCAATGCCATTTCGCTGTCGTAGAAAAACACGTTGGCCTCGAAGTTGTTTTCGAAGCTTCGGAAGTCTACGTTGGTGGACCCACAGGTGCAAAGGCTGTCGTCGCACACCAAAAGCTTGCTGTGGTTGAAGCCTGCACAATAAAAACAAATTCTCACACCGGCCTCCAAAGCTGCCTGAACATACGAGCGGCCAGCCCATTCGATGATTTTCGAGTCGCTTCGCGCAGGGAGCATCAGCCTAATGTCCACTCCTGCAAGGCTTGCCGTGCGCATGGCGAAGAGTATTGGCTCGGTGGGAAGGAAGTAAGGCGACTCCATATACACGTATCTCTTTGCTTCGAGCAGTATGCGCATGTAGCCTTGCATGATGTCGGGCCACGGCGAAATGGGGCTGCACGTCACCACTTGCGCGATGCAATTGTTGCGGATGTGGGGCGAAAGCACAGGATAATAGGCCTTGTCTGTGATGAGCGTTCGCGCCATGAAGTACCAATCCACCAGGAAAGCGCGCTGAATGCCATACACCGCACCGCCTCTAAGGCGCAGGTGTGTGTCGCGCCACTCTTGTTTTCGCGTGCCCTTAACATACCGCAGGGCCACGTTCATTCCGCCAATGTAGCCCGTTCGGCCGTCAATGACACAGAGCTTGCGGTGGTTGCGGTAGTTCATCTTGCTGGTGAACATGGGAAAACGCACGGGCATGAACGACTGAACTTGTACGCCGCCGCTCACCATGCGGTCGAAAAATGCGCTTCGAACGTTCCAACACCCCACATCATCGTATATCAGTCGCACCTCAACGCCTTGTCTTGCCTTGTCGATGAGTGCGTCGGCAACGAGTCTTCCCAGCGCATCGTCTTCAATGATGTAGGTTCCGAAATGAATGTGGTGGCGCGCTTGCCCTATTTCGGCCAGCAAGTCAAGGAAGAAATTGTGCCCCGTTGTGAATATCTCCACCTCATTGTCTTTGTAAGGCAAGGCAAGGCTGAGGTTGGTGAAGAGGTTGATGAGCTCTTTGTGGGCCTCGGGCAACTGCAATTCACCCTGCCCGGCATATTCAAGCATGCTTTGTTTAGTGAGCCTGTCCATGCTTCTTTGGCTGATGAGGCGTTCTTTTCGGGTGTTTTGGCCGAAGAAGAAGTAGAAAACAATGCCGACCACTGGCACGAAAGTAAGCACAAGCAACCATGCCATTGTTTTGGCAGGCTGCCTATGGTCCATCAAGACGCGCACCATCACAGCTATGGTGACGATGATGTAGACTGCTATTATGATGCTGTGGAAATATTGCATGTGCGCGTTTGTTGCTCGTTTTGCTGTTGTGCGTTGTCTTTTGGGGTTGACGGATTGCCTCTCCTGTGTGGGTTTGGCCACGGCTGGAGGGTGGAAGAAGCTGGATTTCTACGCGTGATGAGCCTTTTCGTGCGTGGCTTTGTTACCGTAACTTCTTGTTCTTGCCGTTATTTTGCAAAGTGTGCGTTTGGCTTTCACGCAGTGTTGCATCGCTATCCTTTCCTTCTGTAAGCACAAAAATACACATAGTTTTTTTAATTGCAAAGCATTCGCTGCACAAATGCTGATATTTGTAACGATTTATAACCAAACAAAAATGTTTTTGGAGAATAGCTGTTATGAAACACTACGCTCCAAACGTGGTGTTGGGAAATCGTCGGGTGGAAGAAAAGGCGTATGTGTTGTTTGCGAAGCATGCACATCTGGCATTCCAACCCCATTTCATCGATGTCATGAATTTGTTCTCTTTCGTTGACAAAACGACGTTTCCCAACGCGCAAATCTAGCATTCTTTAGGGCTTTAAAACCGGCAAAACACAAACTTTTCCTTGTTTCTCAAATGAAGTTTGGGCAAAAAAACGAGCATGAATGGTGCGTTTTGCATCGTTTAGCTTCACTAGATTGTTGCCGATGTGTGTTTTATGTCTTGTATTTTTGCCAACTTTTCTGCGTGTTTCATGACCTTCAACGTTCCTTTGCCGTCTGAAACAACTTTTTTCTAGTTCATTACCCTGCTATTTGATGCATTTAGCCCTGTTTTTTGCATGAAAAAGCAATGCAAAGTGCCGCATTTAGCATGGCTTTTTCATGCAAAAAGCACAGTTAAATGCCGCTTTTAGCCCGTGTTTAGGCCAAAACGCGGGCTAAAAGCGGCAAAATTGCATGCTCGTTGTCGCTACTATCACCTTACTTCCCTGCAACAACCCCATGCGAGAATGGATTATTTGCGGCCGATGGGCAAATCGTGGCGCGCGAGGGCAGCCATAATGTTAAAATTTGTGCCGAAATTTTTACTTGTTGAGAGATGTCGCCCGACAAAACACACTGCCGCGCACGAAAATTTTCATTGAATATCATACACCGAAGTTGCTGAAGAGATGCATCGAATGCGAAGCCAATGCAAAGCCAGTATGGGTCTACATGCTTATGGACATGCGCAGTTATAGTCAAACAAAATTGCTTATGGAAAACTGCTCTTAGAGAAATGCTGCATGTGCATGCTATGGTGTCAATAAATTCTCACGCGGAGGGAAAGGAGAGCGCGGAGGCTTCAGCAGGTTTAGAGAAACAACGGAGAATGCTGCGCTTCGAGGGAACGTAGCTTGTTGTTTTGGGTAATGCAAGAAACGCAAAGCGGTTTTATAGTCAAGAAGAAATGGTTTTAGAAATTACATGCTAACCTACGTTTGGGGTTTAATTCTCACGCAGAGGCGCAGAGTACGCAGAGTTCTTTCTTTAAACGAGCGTAGCATCTTGTACTTTAAGCAGTGACGGGGCTAATCTCCGTGTCCTCTGCGCCTCTGCATGAGTCTAATGATGCATCAAGATGTGTAAGTGTATTCCAAAACCAATTCCTTTTGACTATAAAACAAGTCCTCCGCGTTCTCGGAACACAGCTCTCTATCCCGCCCTCATCTAAACTTGGCCTCCGCGTTATCCTTTCCCTCCGCGTGAGGAATGTTTGTTTGCTTGTGATGCACCCACGACTTTC
>CAJPTO010000135.1 GCA_905373605.1 uncultured Prevotella sp. | reverse complement strand
CTTTAAGTCGGGGGTTATTGTTCGTAACTTTTTCTTTATCTAGTGTTGCTCTTTTGACAGAATGAAAGGCCTTTTTGACAGAAGAATATAAGGACATATCCTAATTTTAGCAGGATTTAATTGATCAGCTAGGATTAAATCGGCCATCATGAGTCTAAAATGTCTTGCGGTACGTTCTGTATTTGCGCTTAACTTCTATTTTTTCACTGCCAAAGTTGATAAGCAGACCGTGGTCTATATGCAGGGCCGTAAGGTAATTAACCAATTGTATCTCATGTGGGTACGGCAAGCGAATGAACCGCTTTAAGCTCGACTATTATATTGTCTTCCACAACAATGTCTGCTCGAAAACTACCCACAGAGCGGCCTTTATACATCACATCAAAAGATTTTTCAGTCTTCACATCAAGCCCTTGCTCCCGCATTTCGATGAGCATTGCGTTTTTGTAAACACTTTCTGCAAAACCTATTGACAACTGTTTGTGCGCCATATAGGCACAATTGATAATCTCTGTTATTGCATCTTCTATGTCCATATAATTCAGGTTTTATATTATTATTGGTTAGATCAACGAATATGTTCTTATGTTCTTCTGTCAAAAAGAGCATGTCTTTCTGTCAAAATAAGTCATTTTGTCTAGTTATCTAAAGCTATCAGTAAGCAATTTTATCTCCACTTGCGGTGAGATGCGCTCGTAAAGGATGTTATAGACGGCATCAAGTATGGGCATGTTCACGTGCAGATGCCTGTTGGTTTCTTTCATACACTTGGTTCCGAAGTAACCTTCGGCAATCATTTCCATTTCGATCTGTGCACTTTTCACGCTATACCCTTTGCCAATCATCGTTCCGAAGGTGCGGTTGCGCGAGAAGTTGGAGTAACCTGTAACAAGTAGGTCACCAAGGTAAACGCTGTCGTATGCGTTTCGTTCAAGCGGATGCACCACAGAAAGGAAACGCGACATCTCTTGCACGGCATTAGACATGAGCACAGCTTGGAAGTTGTCGCCATATTTCAGTCCGCTGCAAATGCCCGCCGCAATGGCGTAAACGTTTTTCAGCACCGACGAATACTCAATGCCCACAACATCCTGGCTAGTCTTGGTCTTGATGAAGTCGCTGCTAAGAATTTCGGTGAAGGCTTGCGCCTTTTCGCGGTCGGCACAGCCCACAGTGAGATACGAAAGCCTTTCTAATGCCACCTCTTCGGCGTGCGAAGGCCCGCCGATGCAAGCGATGTTGGCATAAGGCACATCGTAAACTTGGTGGAAAAACTCGGAACAAAGCAGGTTGTCTTCAGAAACGAGCCCTTTTATGGCTGTGACAACAAACTTATCGTGCAGGCGCGTCTTCAGTTTTTTGAGGTGACTCTTGAGGTAAGGCGAGGGAGTGACGAACACCAGCGTGTCGTAGTTCTCCACAATTTTGTTGATGTCGCTTGAGAAATAAATCTCATCAACGTTGAAGTGCACGCTCATCAGGTAGGCCGGGTTATGTCCCAGCCGCTTAAAGTCGTCTATCCGGTCGTCGCGACGCATGTACCAGCCTATGTGATGCGTGTGTCGCACCACTATTTTGGCAATGGCAGTAGCCCAGCTTCCGCCTCCCACGATTGCTATTTTACCGCAATTGAACATGGTTGAGTGTTAGGGTGAAAGGGTAAAGGCATGTTCTAAAAATTACACGCCATAATTTGTTGCTTAACTTTTAATTCTATAGAACTTGCCTTGAAGGTGATAAAGGATGCCAACAACGTGCAATCCTTGGGATACGCCTTATAAAGAAGAGTGTCAAGGAGGCGGAGGTGAAGACGCTAACTTGCGGTTAGGCGTATGCCCTTCCGCCCCTTGCCCCGTGCTTTAGCCCTCGTTGGCCTTGTCTATCCAAGCCTGGAAGGCATCCACCTTCGGGTTGTCGTACCCTAATTTGTATTTCTTGTTAACGTTGCAAACGTCCATTTGCAGCTTTTGTGCTTTCACCTCCTTGATGTCTGAGATGAGGTTATATCCCGCCTTGTTGAACACGGGCACCCATTCTTCGGGCACTCCCAAGGCCTTCCATTCGGCAACGGTGCTCTTAGGGATGGTCTTTTCGGGGCGCATTTGTGGGAAAAGCAACACCTCTTGTATGGCCACTTGCCCTGTCATGAGCATCACAAGGCGGTCTATGCCTATGCCAATACCCGATGTTGGGGGCATGCCATACTGCAAGGCGCGCAAGAAGTCCTTGTCGATAATCATCGCTTCGTCGTCGCCTTTGTCGGCAAGTTTCATCTGTTCAACGAAGCGTTCCTCCTGGTCTAGCGGGTCGTTGAGTTCCGAATAGGCGTTGGCCAGTTCCTTTCCGTTCACCATCAGCTCGAAACGTTCGGTCAATCCGGGCTTGGAACGGTGCATCTTTGTCAGCGGACTCATCTCAACGGGATAGTCGATGATGAAAGTAGGCTGTATGAATTGCCCCTCGCAGAACTCTCCGAATATCTCATCAATGAGCTTTCCCTTGCCCATTGTGTCGTCAACTTCCAGTTTCAGCTCCTTGCACACCTGCCTAATCTCGTCTTCAGTCTTTCCATCGAGGTCGTAACCCGTCTTTTCTTTGATGGCTTCGAGTATGGGCAGGCGGCGATAAGGGGCTTTGAAGCTGATTACTTGTCCGTCTACCACGCTTTCGGGCTTGCCATTAACAGCCACACAGATGGTTTCGAGCATCCTTTCGGTGAACGACATCATCCAGTTATAGTCCTTATACTGCACATAAAGTTCCATCAGTGTGAACTCGGGGTTGTGTGTTCGGTCCATTCCTTCGTTGCGGAAGTTCTTGCCGATTTCGTAAACGCCCTCGAAACCGCCAACGATAAGCCGCTTGAGGTAAAGCTCGGTGGCGATGCGCAGGTACATGTCTTGGTTCAGCGCGTTGAAATGGGTGATGAAAGGGCGTGCCGTAGCTCCGCCGGCGATGGTTTGCAGCGTGGGTGTTTCCACCTCGGTGTAACCTGCTTCGTCGAAAAACTGGCGCATGGCGCTGATAACCTTCGCACGTTTGAGGAATGTATCCTTGATGCCCTCGTTCACCACGAGGTCTACATAGCGTTGGCGGAAGCGCAATTCGGGGTCTTCGAACTTGTCGTAAGCCACGCCGTCCTTATATTTCACGATGGGCAGGGGCTTGATGCTCTTGCTCAGCAGCGTCAGTTCTTTGGCATGCACTGATATTTCGCCGGTTTGTGTACGGAAAACGAAGCCTCGAACGCCCACGAAGTCGCCGATGTCGAGCAAGCGTTTGAACACGGTGTTGTACATTTCCTTGTTCTCGCCAGGGCAAATGTCGTCGCGTGTGACATACACTTGTATGCGCCCCTTGGAGTCTTGCAGCTCCATGAAGCTGGCTTTGCCCATCACTCGGCGCGTCATCATACGCCCGGCGATGCACACTTCGCGCTCTTCGCCGTCTTTGAAATTGTCTCTTATGTCGGTTGAGAAAGCATCAGTGGGATACTCTGCTGCGGGATAGGGGTCGATGCCCATGTCGCGTAGCTCTTGCAGGCTCTGTCTTCTTACTATTTCCTGCTCACTTAGTTCTAATACGTTCATACTTATTTTAGAATATGTGCTATATGATTGCAAAAGTACGAAAAAAAAGTGAAAGGTTGAACGTCTGTTGCGCTAAGTTTTCGTCTTCGAGGGGCGTTAGGGGCGTTTCGCTTTCACTTTTCCCGTTTGTTCTTGTTTGGAAGCCGCATGGCAACGTCGATGTCGCGCGCCACACTTCTCTCCTTATTTGATGGTGTTTTATTGTTCCAAGAGGTCTTCTCCCCAGTGGGTTTTGGCCTCGCGTTCTTCCCTTTCGCGTATCTCCTTGGCCTTCTTGGGATAGAAAATCATGCGCAACGACTGGTTGTAGTTGAAGTAGTTCCACATCCAGTTGAGCAAAACCACCACCTTATTGCGCACGCCCAGTATGGAACGCAGGTGTACCACGAGCCACATGAACCACGCCCAGAAGCCTTTCAGCTTGATTTTAGCAAACTCGGCCACGGCTTTGTTTCTTCCAACGGTGGCCATTGCGCCAAGGTTTTTGTAACGGAAAGGTGTCAACGACTTTCCTTTTACCATGCGTTTAAGATTCTTAGCGAGGTTTGCACCCTGCTGAATGGCCACTTGTGCCAGTTGCGGATGGCCATTGGGATAATCCTTATCGCCCTCAACAAGGCACTGGTCGCCAATGCAGAACACGTCTTCGAGGCCTTCAACACGGTTGAACGTGTCTACCTTGATGCGCCTTCCACGGCCTAAATGGCTGGCATCGAGGTTGCCAACGGCCTGTCCAGCCACGCCGCTTACCCAGATAAACGTGCGTGTCGAGATGGAAGAGCCGTCTGCCAGCACCACCTTATGGTCCTTATAGTCGGTCACCATCTTGTTAAGCAGGATGTTAACGCCCATCTCGCGCAGGTATTTCTCAACGGCAGCCGACGATTCGGGCGACATCGCCGAGAGCAAACGGTTGCCCGCTTCGATGAGATAGATGTTCATTAGCGTTGGGTCCAGGTCGTGATAGTCGTGCGGAAGGATGGTGCGTTTCATCTCAGATAGCACACCGGCAATCTCAACGCCTGTTGCTCCGCCGCCCACAACCACCACATTGAGCAGCTCTTGCTGTTCTTGCTTGGTGGCACAAGTGATGGCACGTTCGATGTTCGACAGTATGGCGTTTTGCAATCCCATAGCTTCGTCCACCGTTTTCATGGGCATGGCCTCTTGTTCCACGTTCTTGTTGCCGAAAAAGTTGGTGGTTGTGCCGGCTGCCAGCACCAGATAGTCGTATTCCACCTTGCCTATTGAGGTTTGGATGAGCTTTCTTTCGGGGAAGATGGCGCGCAATTCGGCCATTCGGAAATAGAAGTTCTTGCGGTTTTGGAAGTTCTTTCGGAATGGAAACGAAATAGAACTGGCCTCCATTCCTGCCGATGCCACCTGATAAATAAGGGGTGGAAACTGGTGATAATTATTCTTGTCGATGAGGATTACTTGGTAATCGGAACCTTTTAGTCCGTTTGCCACCTGCAATCCGCCGAAGCCGCCACCGACTATCACAATCCGTTTGCGGCCGTCTTTTGCTATATTCAAGCTCATAGTGCAATGATTTACCTAAAACAATCTTGTTTTGCGGGCTTTTCCCGACCATGCAAAATTACATATTTTATTGCGAAAAAGGCACGGGGGAGCGTTAAAATCCTCAGCTATGATGAGTTGTTTTACAAGCAGAAACAGCCAAAACAAACGCTTTATCTATAAGAAGCGGTTTGAGATTATCGTCTGTGCTGTGCGACACAAGCGTGTGGTAGCCCTGGTACCAGCGTGTGGTAGCTCCACTACCAGTGTGTGGTAGTCCCACTACCAGTGTGTGGTAGCCCCACTACCAGCGTGTGGTAGCCCCACTACCAGCGGCCTTTTGGCAGCTACCGCTGTGAAACAGGGTTACATTGCTAAGTGTAAAGGGCTTAAACGAGCCTTCTTGGCATGAATGCCAATCATCCCATGCAGCAAGCATAGGTGCAAACTGCATGGGATGATGAAAAAGGTTGGGGGCTAGCCCCTTTAAACAACTTACTTAACCAACTTCAAGTCGTAGTTGTTTTGGCTGGCAGGTTCTTCCAACTTGTCGTTAACAACACGCAGTGTAGAGTCGTCTTTAACCAGCAGGTAAAGGTTGCTGCCCTTGTCCATCGCCAACTTATAAGCTTGCACAGCCTTGCCTTTAACGTCTTTCTTAATCATTTCAGCCTTGCCCGTGTAGATGTTGGCGGCATCTTTGCCATTCTCTGCTTCCAGGTAAACCTCTTCTAGCGTATATCCGTTTGTAGAGTCGGCAGCCAAAGTAACCGTATACTTGATGCCCGGTCCATCGGCGGCAGGTATTGTTCCGCTATATTTCAGCGAGTCGCCAGCCGTTGTGTCAACTGCCATTATCGAGTCGTTGGGATTTGTTCCTGCTGCTTTCTTGCCCTTTTGGTCGCAAGAGGCGATTAGCGCACATGCAGCTACCATCATTAATAACTTTTTCATGATTTCTTTTGTTTTAATTAATTCGGGTGCAAACTTAGAACAAAAAATGCATATCTCGGCCATTTGTATTCATAAAAGAATTTAAAATAACGTAGAAAACCACTTTTATGCGTAACTTTGTGCCCATACAACATAAACTACATAAAAAGAAAGACAAAACGATGAGCAAAGTAATCATAACCAATGTAACCGACCCCGTGTGCCCTTGGTGCTGGGGAGAAGAACCTTTTTTCAGAAGATTGGAAACCCATTTCCCCGGACTTATCGTCTGGAGAAACGTGATGGGTGGACTTGTTGAGGACATGAACAAGAACAAACCTGCCGACATCGATGCCAACTCCTATTATAATAAGGAGAACAAAGACTTCATCGACCACTGCTTCGAAACGGCCAACAAACACCACATGCCAATCAAAACTGAGGGGTTCAGCCTTTTTTCCGAAACAGGAAACTCGTCCTTTCCCCTCTGCATCGCCTTTAAGGCTGCGCAAATGGCCGATGAAGAGAAGGCCGACCTCTTTCTCTACAACCTGCGTGCAGCCGCTTTGGCTGAAGCTCGGCAGGCCATAAGCGAGGCCGAACTCATTGCCATTGCCGATGAAAGCGGCATAGACATCGCCGCTTTTATCGACCCGTTGAACGATGGCTCGGCCGAAAAGGCTTTCTGGCAAGACGTTGAAGAGGCCAAAAGCCTTAAGGTGGAGGTGTTCCCCACTTTCGTCTTCGAATACGAAGGCAAAAGAATGCCGCTTAAAAGCTATCGCGACTACAACGCTCTGGCGGCCATGATTAAGGCCGTTAGCGGCGGAAAGCTGTTGCCGCAACCTGTTCGATTCTCGCCCGATGCCTTGTTCGAGCTGATGGAAACGCACCCCCGACTGGCTGCAGAAGAGGTGAAAGAGGCTTTCGACTTTGCTAGCCTTGCCGACATGGAAGCGGCCATAGCACCGCTACTTGCCTCTGGCGAACTGCTGAAACAGCCTGCCGATAACAGCTTTTTCGTAAGACAGCCGATAAAAGGCATGGCTTGCGACCTGGCTACGGGCATCTGCAAATAGGCCAACAACGTGGCAACAATGCTGCCATGCGCATAACTAAAGAACTCTGAGGGATGCTTTTCGTTCAAGAGCATCCCGCACTTTCCTACTCTTGTTGAGCCGCGATGTGGGCAGATGCTCGTTATTTATTGCGCTTGTTGGCGCATCGTTATGTGCCATGTTCGCAAAAACGCTGAACGGATGCATTGCCCAAACCGAGAATGAACATCGAGCATCAAGCTTCATTGCGGTATAGCACGAACTAAAACCGTTAAATAAGATTAAGAAAAAGGCGGGACACAATCAAAGTTCGCGCTTTTGTCGTATTTTTGCAAGGCAAATAAAAGTGCGAAGTCAACAAATCTTCGCTTTTCATGCCGATTAAGTAAGCACAATTAAAGTTTAACACATGATAAGAAACAAACACTTCAGACGCGCTCTTGCATGGATGTTCATTGTAACATTCATGTCGGTGTTTGTTATTAAAGACTTTCATGTGCACGAAGACCATCCTTCCAAGGTTCACCTTGCCCACGATGGCAACACAACGAACTTTAAAACCTCGTGTTTCATCTGCGACTTTATCATGCATAAGGCCAGTGTGCCAACGCTGCAAACTTATCAACCTGCAGTGTTTGCCACCATCCTTACGCCCTATATCTTTACCCAACAAGTTGTTTACCGCCACGTTGAAGCGGTAAATAGCCACTCGCCCCCAGTGCGCGCGTGATTTTTCCATCCATTTCATTCCCTTTTTACCTCGTCGATCGGGCAAATGTGCCTTTTCGAATAGGAAAGCTGGGCTATATTCACATTATCAACAAAGGAAACCGAACGTTTAAGTTCGCGAGCTTGTGAGTTCATGAGTTTGTGGATAAATGAGTTCTTGAGTTCATGAAGTTGTACGTTCATGAGTTTGTGAAGTTGTAAGCTCATAGGCTTGTGAAGTTGTGAGTTAATGAGTTCGTGAGGTTGTAAGTTCATGGGTTATTGAGTTCATGAGTTTGTGAGTTACTAGGTTCATGAGTTTCTCACTTACTGGTAGGTTCAAGGCAAATAGCTTGTTAATCAGCCTACTTGTAAACTCGTTAACTTGTCAACTCATCAACTTGTATTCTCGTCAACTTATCAACAAGTCAACTCGTCAAGTACTCAAAATTCCGCGTTCGGGTTCTCCTCCAATCAGTAATTACACACTGTTTGGCTCTGCGTGTGCTTGTTAATCAAGCCTATGCGTAAGCCAACACAACTAAGCGTATGGTAAGAACAATATTTCTGTGCTTCGCTTTCGCTGCATTTGCGGTGCAAGGGGCTTTTGCAAGACATGCTAAC
>CAJPTO010000134.1 GCA_905373605.1 uncultured Prevotella sp. | reverse complement strand
GTCAACAGGCAACACCCTTGTAAACCCGTTAACAGCTGAACTTGTGAATGGGCAACGCCCTTGAAAACTAGTTAACTCCTTAACTTGTCAACAGGCAACGCCCTTGTAAACTCGTTAACTCGTTAACTTGTCAACTAATAAACGAACATTTCTAAATGGCAGTACATAAGAAATTTAATGCACTAGGCCGAGGGCTCGACGCACTTATCTCTACTGAAAGCGTGCGCCCACAAGGCAGTTCCACCATCAACGAAATCCCTTTGGAGCAGATTGAGGCCAATCCCAATCAGCCCCGACGCGAATTTGACGAGGAGGCATTGCAAGAACTGGCCAACAGCATCAACGAAATAGGCATCATCCAGCCCATCACCCTGCGACAGGTTGCGGAAAACAAATTCCAAATCATTGCAGGCGAAAGGCGTTGGCGTGCCTCGCAACTGGCCGGACTGCAGGCTATCCCTGCCTACATCCGCACCATCAAAGACGAGAGCATCATGGAATTGGCACTGGTTGAGAACATCCAGCGCGAAGACCTTAACGCCATTGAAATCGCACTCGCATACGAACACCTGCTTTCGGCCGAGGGCATGACGCAAGAACGCGTTTCGGAACGCGTTGGCAAAAGCAGAACTGCCATCACTAACTATTTGCGACTGCTGAAACTTCCTGCCCAAGTGCAGATGGCACTGCAAAAAAAAGAAATCGACATGGGCCACGCTCGTGCCCTACTCGCCATCGACAGCCCGTCGTTGCAAATAAAATTGTTTCGCGAGATACAAAAACATGGCTACTCTGTGCGGAAAGTGGAGGAGCTGGCGCAAAAGCTGAAGAACGGAGAGGACATTCAAAGTGGTAAGAAAACCATCACTCCAAAAGCCCCCATGCCCGAAGAGATGACAAGGATGCGACAAAGGCTGAGTGATTTTCTAGATGCCAAGGTTCAGATGACTTGCTCGCCAAAGGGGAAAGGCAAAATAAGCATCCCCTTTGCCAACGAAGAAGAACTGGCACGTATCATGGCCACGTTCGATAAACTTAAAGAGGAATAACAAAGGTGACAAGAATGAGCGCGAAGATTTCCAAGCTGTTGACGACGATGGCCTTGCTTTCGCCCGTGGGCAGCGTTGCCTGCGTGGCACAAGGACACTTCGATGCCGCAAAAGCCATCAACACCATAGGCGACACGCTCACCACTGTGCATTCAGACAATCGGTTAACGCTTAAAGAAGACAGCATGGGAACAGCCCTTTTGACGAAATCACAAAGCCATAAGGAGAAAAGAGATTGGAACACATGGCGACCCAATCCCAAAAGGGCCATGTGGTTGGCCATCGTCCTTCCTGGTGCTGGGCAAATTTACAACCGCAAATATTGGAAACTGCCGCTGGTATACGGTGGTTTTGTGGGGTGCGTCTACGCCATGCAATGGAACAACATGATGTTTCGCGACTACTCCAAAGCTTATCAAGACATCATGGACACCGACCCAACGACCCAAAGCTACAACCAGTTCTTGCATCTAGGCACTCGCATAACGGATGAGAACAAAGCGCAATACCAAAGTATCTTCAAAAGTCGCAAAGACCGATACCGCCGTTGGCGCGACCTTAGCTTCTTCTGCCTACTTGGCGTTTACGCACTTTCCATCGTCGATGCATACGTTGACGCATCACTTTCGGAGTTCGACATATCCGATGACCTCACCCTGAGGGTGGAACCTGCCGTAATTAACAATCCCATGAACGGCATGGCTTTCAAACCATCTGCCATAGGATTGCATTGTTGCTTAACATTCTAAAACAAAGAAGTATGAAGTTAATGTACGAGCGTACAAATTGAACAATAAGAACAAAGACTTACAGAATGAAAAAACTTGATTTACTGTTAGCCGCCGTGATGTTGGGCTGCGCAACCACCGCATTTGCGCAGAACAACAAAGACGATAAGGAAATCACAGTGACTACAGCAAATGGCAAAAACGAAGTAATTGACTTGCCAGAGGGCATGACCTACGAACTAGACAGTCTGCTCAAACAATACAATGCGGAGAAATACCTTAAGCCTGCCACTGATTGCAACATGCCTAACGTGAACCCCAGCTTCCCGAAAGAAGTGTTCATCGAAAGGCTTAGCAGAATACCAGCGGTTATCGAGATGCCCTACAACGATGTGGTGCAGAAGTTCATCGACCGCTATAGCGGAAGACTTCGCCGATCGGTGAGCTATGTCATCGGCGCAAGCAACTTTTACATGCCCATCTTCGAAGAGGCACTCGAGGCTTACGGCCTGCCACTCGAACTGAAATACCTGCCCGTTATCGAGTCGGCACTCAATCCCAAGGCCGTTTCACGCGCAGGCGCAACAGGGTTGTGGCAGTTCATGCTGGGAACAGGCAAGCAATATGGGCTAAACGTCAACTCGCTCATCGATGAACGCAGCGACATCTCCAAATCATCCTATGCCGCCGCACACTACTTAAGCGACCTCTACCGCATTTTTGGCGACTGGAACCTGGTTATCGCCGCATACAACTGCGGTCCTGAAAACATCAACAAGGCCATCCACCGTGCCAAAGGAGAAAAAGACTATTGGAAAATATACCCCTTCCTGCCACAAGAAACAAGGGGATATGTGCCTGCTTTCATCGCTGCCAACTACATCATGAACTACTACTGCGAACATAACATCTGCCCCATGACGGCTACTCTGCCGGTTAAGACAGACACGGTGGTGGTTCATCGCGACATTCACTTCAATCAGCTGTCGGGCGTGTTGGGAATTGACGTGGCTGAATTGAAAACGCTCAACCCACAATACCGCAAAGACATCGTTTGCGGAGCATCTGCACCGGCCACACTGCGCTTGCCGGCCAGCATGGTGAACCAATTCATAGACAAACAAGAGGAAATATTCGCTTACAACAGCGACGACTTGATTGCCAAACGCCGCGAAGTGGAAGTGGCTGAAGCACCCGCTTCATACTCTTCTTCGAGAAGCAGCAGAAGCAGTAGCAGAAAACACGAGTCGAAACGAGAAAGACGTAAGCGCGAAAAACGTGAACGTCGCGAAAGAAACAGCGGTGGAGGAATGAGCATCACCATCAAAGACGGAGATACGCTGTCGGAAATAGCTGCTCGCAACCACACCACTGTGAAGAAACTTAAGAAACTGAACAAAATCAGTGGCTCGAGCATACGCGCTGGAAAGAAACTGAAAATTAAGTAATGGCTCATCAACACTGCTTGACACGCCAAACATAAAGGAGAAAAGGGGTTCTGACAGATTTACTGCCTACGCTACACGAATGGCTTGGCCTAAAAAAAGTCTGGCTGAACTCCTTTTCACGATTTAATCGCCGAAAGGCGCAATGCAACATTAAGGTTTCACCTTAAACCACACAACAAGGGAATTCGGGATAATAAGGCAAAAAGGAGAACAAGACACGGCCTAAGCACCTACAACCTGTTCATCTGCCTGATTTCCAAACAAAGCTACAAAAGACAAGGCTCACTTTCATAACTTGCAGCAACATGACCGAAGACATTATTAAAGACAAGGAACGAGAAAGAAACGAAGAACAGATGGTGAACAGCGCATTCAAACATCTGCTCGAAACCTACATGAACTCACCCCATCGCAAAAAAGAGGAAATCATCACGAAAGCTTTCAACTTCGCCCGTGAAGCACACAAGGGGGTTAGAAGGCTTTCGGGAGAGCCCTACATCATGCACCCCATCGCCGTTGCACAAATTGCTTGCGAGGAAATGGGGCTAGGATCTACCAGTATTTGTGCTGCTTTGCTGCACGATGTGGTGGAAGACACCGACTTCACCGTCGAAGACATAGAGAACATTTTCGGCGATAAAATTGCACAAATCGTTGACGGGTTAACAAAAATCTCTGGGGGCATCTTCGGTGACAGGGCCTCGGCGCAGGCCGAAAACTTCAAAAAGTTGCTGCTTACAATGAGCGACGACATCCGCGTCATCCTCATCAAGATTTGCGACCGCCTGCACAACATGCGCACTCTCGAAAGCCAGGCACCCAACAAGCAATACAAAATTGCAGGAGAAACGCTGTACATCTACGCACCATTGGCCAATAGACTGGGGCTCAACAAGATTAAAACCGAGCTGGAAAACCTCAGTTTCAAGTTCGAACACCCGGAAGAATACGCATCCATAGAAGCAAAACTGGCATCCACACAAGAACAACGCGACATCCTTTTCCAACAATTCACCGACCCGATTAGGCAAGCACTCGACCAAATGGGTATCCAATACGAGGTTAAGGCCCGCATCAAAAGCCCATACTCCATCTGGAACAAGATGCAAACCAAGCGCGTGGCCTTCGAAGAGATATACGACATCCTGGCAGTGCGCATCATATTCACGCCTAAAAACCGCGAAGAGGAAATAAACGAAAGCTTCAACATCTACGTAAAGATAAGTCAACTCTACAAATCTCACCCCGATAGGCTGCGCGATTGGATCAACCATCCCAAGGCCAATGGCTATCAAGCCCTGCATGTCACACTGATGAGCAAGCAAGGACGATGGATTGAGGTGCAAATAAGAAGCGACCGCATGGACGAGATTGCCGAACAAGGGTTTGCTGCTCACTGGAAATACAAGGAAGGTGAAGAAGTTACCGAGGACGATGGCGAACTGAACGACTGGTTACGAACCATCAAAGAGATATTGGACGACCCACAACCAGATGCAATGGATTTCCTTGATGCCATCAAACTAAACCTCTTCGCATCTGAAATATTTGTTTTCACGCCCAAAGGAGAGATTAAAATGCTCCCGGCAGGCTGCACTGCGCTCGACTTCGCCTTTCAACTCCACACATTCCTTGGCAGCCATTGCATCGGTGCAAAGGTTAACCACAGGCTTGTGCCCCTTAGTCACCGACTACAAAGCGGCGACCAGGTGGAAATCCTTACATCCAAGTCGCAACATGTCGACCCTTCGTGGATTAACTTCGTGTCTACTGCGAAAGCACGTGGGAAAATACAAGCTATTCTTAGGCGAGCCAACCGCGAAAGACAGAAACAAGGCGAAATAATACTTAACGAATGGCTCGCCAAAAACAACTTGGAGCCTACTACGTCGACCTTGGACAAGCTTTGCGAACTGCACGAGCTGCAAAAGCACGAAGAGTTGTTGCAACACCTTGGCGACAGAACCGTTATTCTAGGCGAGAAAGACCTTGACGAGATTTTAGGGAAGAAGAAAAACAATGGCAGTTTCAGCTGGCTTAAGCACATGCCATTCATGGGGCGAGAAAAAAGGCGCAATAAGCTTGAGAAAGACGATCAGGAACTGCTTGTCGTTGGCAAAGACTTCAACAAAAAACTGCCATGCATCATCACTGAAACATCGGTGGAACGCTATATCTTCCCTTCGTGCTGCCACCCCATTCCCGGAGACGACATCTTGGGTTACATCGACAACAAAGGGCGGGTGGAAATACACAAACGTGCTTGTCCTGTGGCCAACCGACTGAAATCGAGCTACGGAAACCGCATCCTAGATGCCAAGTGGGACATGCACGGCAAGATGTTCTTCGATGCCACCATTGAACTTCGCGGCATAGACCGGCATGGCTTGCTGCGTGATGTGGCAGAAGTGATTTCTAGCCAGCTGAATATCGACATGCGCAAGCTCATCATCGCAGGCGAAGAAGGGGTATTCGATGGGACAATTGAACTGCGTGTTCACGACAGGAACGAGACACAAGGCATTATGGATAAGCTCAAAGACATCGAAGGCATTCACGAAGTGCAGCGCATTTTGTAATACTTATGCACATTGGTGATGAGCATTCATCTTCTTGCACAAAGAAGGTTGGTCAATTGTGCCATATTTTTAAGGTTAAGCATCGTTATCAATAGGTTAACAAGACAACACATGCTCCCTCTCGCTGCATGCCTAGGATAATAACCTCTTTGCACTTCACCAACAATCAATAACGTCACCAGCGGCCGGTGCGGAGCCACAATACGCGTTTGGGTGACCACACAATATATTGTTTCCTATGCATTATATATGTAGCCCTGTTCATATTACATGCGATGTGCTTCTAAATAATGTGGCAAGCTAAAGGGTAGAGATTTCGACAACCTGCCCATCGCCGTCGTTTTGCGCAACGAATTTATTTATCCCCTAACTAGTGTACATGCGCAATGTGAAACATGTTTGAGCATTTCCTAGGACAGATAAGCTCACTATTCGGACACGGAAAGAACAATTAAAAAGACCGCTGAGACATCTCGTCGCAGCGGCCTTCTGTGTTCTCGTGGTTATTTGGATTATGTATGTGTTCACTGCTCGCACCTTAGAGAGTTTAAATGTAGGTACAGCATTATCAAACAAACCCCGCTGGGATGTTGAAGATGCGAACAGCTCTTGAAAGACAACGATCCTAATTCGCATTCCATAAAAGATCGGTCTTCTAAAAAAATCAGTTTTTTAAATCATTCTTTGTTACCATCACAGACTTTCACAAGCCCAAATCCCATTTAACACAAATGGTTTATCGTTGAGTTTCAAGGACTGGTGCCCTCTTTACTTACATCATTCTCTTCAAACGCCCTACGTAAAGAGCATTCTTCACAACACTCCGCATCGCCTGTGCAAGGATGATGACACATAACAAGGATGAAAAGCAATTAGCAAACCTTGAAATTATTTCATCTCCATACTCACAACGTCACTTCTCTTCCTTAGCAGCACGGCTCATCAATAAGCCTCTTATTGCAGTTTGGAAGAACATGCACAAGCCCTTCTAAGCCACATCGGCAGCAGTCTTGGGCCTCTTCAAACCCTTTCCCAACGCCTTTACGTCTTCCACTGCCCGTCATGTTGTTCTTATCCTTGTGCCAATTTGATAAGCGGCATGCACACATCGCAACGGCACTAGCCACTTGCGACATCCTACACATAAGCCACATCCACAGCTTACGCCACAGCAAGCACATTCCAACATCACATCGGGCCACAGAAAGTGACATCCAGCACTACATTTCGTCATACATTGACTAAAAGAGAGCGGGCATTGTACTCCTTAAATCACTAAAAGTTCAGCATCACCTTATCTATCACTTCTCTTCCCTTTCACCTCGCAAATCTTTCCCAAGAGGTCTTGTACGTTATGCCCACATTCCAATCTGCAGGCACATCAGATGTTGCATACAACCAATAGCATTTCCATCTTTTCTTAAGAGCTTTATGTTTTCATGATCACAAAATGTTATGTTTTCACGTCTTTTTGTTGTCCAGGAACCCATTTGCAACTGAACAATTTATACATTTTGCTGTTTTCATGTATAGAAAATTCTTGCTCTTCATGTTTTCTTGTTCATCCTCCATCGCTCTGGAGTTAGAGCATTCCGAATAGTAAAACAATGCTTTTATTTAAGCATTTAGATGTTCTCATTACTAAACTAACGCATGGCAAAGTTAGAAATTAATAATTGAAGTTGCAAGCAATTTTGTAAATAAAATTCACAAACATGCCAAACAACATAAAACGCCACACATCAAGTTCTCATTAAAAACACTATTATTCTTAAAGGGAAGAAGCATGGACAATCAATCACTTGGCCGTCCATGCCTAAAGGTTGGTTGCACTCCTCTCAACAGATGGCAGTGATGGTAGTAAATGCCTCTTGTCACCACCGTTCAACTTACCTTTTGTTGTTGCATACCACACCTTTATTCTCCCTATTTTCCCTATCCAATCGTTTTGCCTATAAAAAAGCAGCTATTTATCGTCATTGCAAACGCTGTCATTATATTATAGTATGTAAATGCTCTTATCTAACCCCATGAGCCAATGCCAATCGCTCACAAAAAAGCACACCGCCCCCTCTCTTGGCGAAAAGCGGTTAGCAAAGCTCCTACCGCCTTTCCCGACAACATCTACACACATAATGCATCACAAGGTTTCTTTTGTTTTCCGTGGCTCTATTTGTCGTCTGGCCTTCAGTTCGAAGCGTTCTATGCCTTGTCCTACCCCTGATACCCATTCGCTACCATATTTCAAATGCTCGATGTAAAATTTATTTATCACCTCACAAGAAAAAACATTCATTCGTTTACGAGCCACATCCATTAACCTCTCTAACTATCATCGATTGCTTATCGCTTACAAAGTTAGTAATTTAGTAAAATATAACGAAACATTATCGTGACTTTTTCACAACAATATCAAAACATTTTTGCTAAATTTCAAATAGAGAACAATGGCTGTTACAAAAGGGATATGCCGCATGGGGTTTTCAAGAAATTATCTTAAATTGCGCTTATTAAAATCAATTCATAGACCCAACAGCCTCGAGCCATCGCAAACAAATGCTTATATTTAGAGGAATGGTCTTGTTTTGTCAAAAGGAATTGGATTTGGAAAGTCGTGGGTGCATCACAAGCAAACAAACATT
>CAJPTO010000133.1 GCA_905373605.1 uncultured Prevotella sp. | reverse complement strand
CTATATCAGAACAAGATTGGAAGGCTAATGAAAAAGTCAAGATGACTTTAATGATGACATTTACAGCTTTGCACTTTACTTCAAAGCTTATCTTTTAATTGTCCGCTTGTATTCCATTATTTTAGCAACGATGGTAAACTGATAGATGCCTTCCCAAGTGGCATGTATCAATCCAGGAATGCCATCCCTAAACCCTCCTTTAAGGATGTACGAACGGAAAAAACGAAAGAGTGGGCGTCCTAATAATGCTCCTAAACCATATTTTTTGTTTTGCCTTTTAATGATTTCATTCTCGGAATAGACGTTGTTTTTGTTGTTTAGGATGTAGATTGAGTCGTTTGCCAAGTGCTCAAACGCCAAGTCTTTTCGGTTTCTTGGCAAGCGTATAACCTTTCCTTTCACTATGGGCGATGCATGAATGACGGCAGGCCATGTTGTCACTTCTTTATTGAAGAACCGCAAAATGTAATCAGGATAGCAAGCGTGCATGAATTTTCCCATGAAATAATTCTTGCGTGGAATGGCAATTCCATCAGCGCATCCCGCCGTCGAGATGTGGTTATACAAATAAGAGCGAAGTGCTTCACTCACTATCTCATCTGCATCTACAACCAACACCCATGAATACGTGGCTTGTTCGATGGCAAACTGTCGTGCAGGCTCAACAATTTTGAAGTTTTTCTTTTCGAAAGTCACCACTCTACATCCCAAACCCTTAGCAATGTTCACCGTGTTGTCGGTGCTTTCCATGTCACAAACAACAATTTCATCAAATCCCCTCAAAGCCTCTATCACCTCATATAAATGTTTTTCAGCATTATATGTGTTTATTACAACAGATATCTTGTTCTTATCGTTCATTGGTGTAAATGTTTATTGCTTATTCATGCAGATTGCAAAAGCAGATTTTTTGCCTTCGTTCTTATTTGGGAAAACATCCCCTTAAGCGGAGTTATGAAGAGGTATTCCGTTTAAGGGGATGTTGTTTTGATGCGGTGGAAGATAAATGCTATCCCAGTTTCTAGTAATTATCCTCGTCTTCCCCGATGTTTTCTGCTTCCATGTTCAGTTCATCGTTGTCTTCTTCGTACGTTGTGCGATAACTTTCTTCGGCTAGCATGTCTTCATCGAACGAGTCGTCATCATCATCTTCGCTATATTGTTCTTCGTTATCGTTGATTTCGTCTTCGTTGTCGTCTTCATCCTTGTCTTTGTCTATCCCAACCGGCTTTCCTCCGCCGAAATCATCGTCAACACGATGTGAAACTTTCTCCATTTCGGGTTTTTCCTTAACGAAGATGGCTTCAACCCATGTGCCTTTTTCTATCTCGAGTGCTTCAAATCCGTCTTCCACCTTTTTGTCGTACATGCCGCCTTTCTTATGAAGCCGGCTCTTCGGCAACACCGTGGTGCTCACCTCAAATCCGCTTTCGATGATGTCTTTCACGCTTTGCGAGAGCGAATCCCAGCCACCACCGAAATTACGGTCGAGCACTTCGATGAGTTTGGCGGCCGAAATGTGACGTATGTTTTCGTAAGTAAGATCCGTTACGCGCATGATGGGGCGTTTTTTGATGGCCACTTTCACCTTCTGTCCCTCTTCAAGCCTGACCGTTCCCACCTTGAAACCGCGTTCCTCATACTTCTTAATCACTTCAGGTCGGTCAACTTTTATCTCCTCGGCTTCAAAGGCACTCTTCACAACGTCCATGTAATGGCGTGCATTGTCCTTGAGGTCGGCGTCTTTTTCGGCCGCCTCCCACATTCTGAACACGTCATTCTCTTGGATGCTCCACACATTGCCCTTGCTAAGTGTCTTTAGAGTCAAAGCTTTTTTTTCTTGTTTCATATATGATTAATTATCTTTTCTTGCGAACACAGACTTGCTGGCGATGTTCTTTCTGCTCCATTGTGGCACAAAATATTGCCATTAGCCTGTTTCAACCTTTTGTGTGTTGTTGCTGCAAAATTATATACTTTCATCAAATCTACAAACTTTTGCGACAAAAATATTAATGTCGCACCCCATATACATGCGTAATGATGCGTTTCTCATTGCCGTTGTGTCACTCCAAGTTTCAGTTTCACGGCCTTTGTCTATACCTAATGCGGCACTAAACACCCGCTTGTGTAGGTTATCTAAATAAAAATAAGTATCTTTGCAGCAAAAAGAAGCGAAATGGGTATATTCGGATTTTTCAACAAAAGCAAAAAAGAGACGCTCGACAAGGGGCTGGAGAAAACAAAACAAAGCGTTTTCAGCAAGTTGACGCGCGCCATAGCTGGCAAGTCGAAAGTGGACGACGAGGTCCTAGACGACTTGGAGGAAATCCTTATCACCTCTGACGTCGGCGTTGACACCACGTTGAAAATCATTGAGCGAATAGAAGGGCGGGTGGCGCGAGACAAATATGTGTCGACTGCCGAAATAAACAACATCCTCAAGGAAGAGATTACCGCGCTGCTCTCTGAAAACAACTCCCAAGACAACGACAACTGGGACTTGCCCGATACGGGAAATCCCTATGTGATACTCGTCGTGGGGGTTAACGGAGTTGGCAAAACAACAACCATTGGCAAGCTGGCTCACCAGTTTAAACAGGCAGGGAAGAAGGTTTTCCTTGGTGCTGCCGACACGTTCAGGGCGGCTGCCGTAGAACAAATATGCATCTGGGGCGAACGCGTTGGCGTGCCTGTGGTGAAACAACAGATGGGAAGCGACCCGGCTTCGGTGGCTTTCGACACGCTTAGCTCGGCAAAAGCCAATGGGGCTGACGTGGTTATCATCGACACCGCAGGCCGGTTGCACAACAAGGTGGGGCTGATGAACGAGCTGAAGAAGATTAAAGAGGTGATGAAAAAAGTGCTTCCCGATGCACCAAACGAAGTGTTGTTGGTGCTGGATGGGTCAACTGGGCAGAACGCTTTCGAACAAGCCAAGCAATTCTCGGCCGTTACCAACATCACCGCTTTGGCAATAACCAAACTTGATGGCACGGCAAAAGGAGGCGTGGTGATTGGTATTAGCGACCAACTTAAAGTTCCCGTCAAGTATATTGGGCTGGGTGAGGGCATGGAAGACCTGCAACTCTTCAACCGCCGCCATTTCGTCGACTCGCTTTTCAATGAATAAACCATCCCAGGATGCTCACTCTCCCAACGCCAGACGGGCACACCGCAAAAAATAACGCCACTAAGAAAGATGCCCGCACATGACAGGCGATGCACAGAAAAAGTACTTAAACATCAGAATGAACAAAAATCAGGTAGACATTATCACAATGGGGTGTTCTAAGAACCTCGTTGATAGCGAATTGCTGATGAAGCAATTTGAGGCCAACGGCTACCATTGCGTGCACGACAGCAAAAACCCGAAAGGAGAAATTGTGGTTGTGAACACTTGCGGCTTTATTGAAAGTGCTAAAGAAGAAAGCATAAACACCATCTTAGAGTTTGCACAAGCCAAGGAGGAGGGACGCTTGAAGCAACTTTACGTGATGGGCTGTTTGTCGCAGCGTTATCAAAAAGAACTGGAAGCAGAGATTCCACAAGTGGACAAATTCTATGGCAAGTTTAATTATAAGAACTTGCTTAAGGATTTAGGCAAAGGTGTCATCGACTCGTGCAACGGAACACGCAGCATAACAACGCCTCGCCACTACGCATATCTTAAGATTAGCGAAGGATGCGACCGCAGTTGTGCTTATTGTGCCATACCGCTGATAACGGGCAAGCACGTAAGCAGGCCAAAAGAAGAAATACTTGACGAGGTTAGAAGCCTTGTTTCTTTAGGCGTAAAGGAGTTCCAAATCATCGCACAAGAGCTTACTTACTATGGTGTGGACATCAACGGGCAGCGTCAAATTACAAGTCTGATTAGCGACATGGCCTCCATACCGGGCGTTGAATGGATAAGACTGCACTATGCTTACCCCAATCAGTTCCCCATCGACCTCCTTGAGGTGATTAAAAATAAGCCTAACGTCTGCAAATACATCGACATAGCCTTGCAACACATCTCGGACAACATGCTCAAACGCATGCACCGACATGTAACAAAGGCCGAAACAATGGCACTCATCGAGCGCATCCGGCAAGAAATACCCGGCATTCACCTGCGCACTACCCTGATGATGGGCTTCCCGGGAGAAACGGAAGACGACTTTAATGAGCTGCTCGATTTTGTGAAATGGGCGCGATTCGAACGCATGGGGGCTTTCACTTACTCGGAAGAGGAAGGAACTTACAGTGCAAAACACTACGAAGACAACATTCCCGATGAGGTGAAACAACGCCGCCTGGACCAATTGATGGCACTCCAACAAGAAATCAGCGCGGAGGTGGAAGCACAAAAGGTGGGCAAAACGCTGCGCGTTATCATCGACAGAAAAGAAGGAGATTACTATATTGGCAGAACTGAATGGTCTTCGCCAGAGGTAGACCCCGAAGTTCTCATTCCCGCTACAGCGCGGTTGCGTGTAGGCAAGTTCTACAATGTGCGCATAACCGACAGCGAAGAGTTTGACTTATATGGTGAAATAGAATGAACAACAAAGAGTTTATTACCGAACTGGCACAGCAAACAGGCTACACCCAGAGTGTAACCCAAACCTTAGTGCGCAACATCATCGATGAAATGGCTGTGCGTTTCGACGAAGGCGATGTTGTTTCGATACCGGGCTTTGGCACCTTTGAGGTGAAAAAGCGACTCGAACGCGTGGTTGTTAATCCCGCCACGCAGCAGCGCATGCTGGTTCCTCCTAAACTCGTTTTGAATTTCAGACCAACGGCCTCCATCAAGGAACGCCTCAAAAACGGAGGTGAAGATGAATAACAGGGTTGGCATTCGCGAGTTGGCAATGGCTCTTGTCAACAAAAACAAGCTCTCGATGAAAGATGCCGAACTATTCGTGGCTACGATGTTCGACACGCTTAACGTGGGGTTGAACCAAGACAAGCAAGTGAAGCTCAAGGGGCTTGGCACTTTTAAGGTGATGAGTGTCAGCGCACGCAAAAGCGTTGACGTGAATACGGGCGAACCTATCGTCATTGACGGAAGGGACAAGATTTCCTTCACGCCCGATAGTACCATGAAAGACCTTGTTAACAAACCCTTTGCTCAGTTTGACACGGTGGTCATCAACGAAGGGGTCGACATCAAGGAATTGGAACGAACGGATTGGACGGAAATGCCTACAGACTTGGAACTGACAATAAGCGAAACTGCGCCAGAAAACGAAGGTTACGAAAAGGAAGCGCAACTGCCACCTTCTAAAATTGAGGCTGCAATGAACGAAGCGGCCGAGGCTTTGACACCCGACTTAACACAAAATGCTGATGCTTCGCAAGCTACGGCTGAACTCGCCCCTGCAAAGCACAATGCACTGACTCAAGAACAACTGGCCGCTCTGAATGGCGACAGCGAAAATCAAGACACAATAACGGAGGAAGTTTCGAATACAACCAACCAACTGACACTCTCCGTGGAACAACTGCGCTTGCTTAACGACGATACCGAAACGCAAACGGTCGAAAATTGCGCTTCTTCAGATGAAGATGAGCAGGAACAGGTGCTATACGATGAACCACAGCCGCAATTAACATCCCCAAATAATGGCAGGGATGTTGATAATCCGAATTGTTTCAACTACATGGATAACACCTGTGTTGGCAACGTAGAGCACACGTTGCAAGAAACCGGGGATAAAAACCAAGATACTGAAGACTTGCCGCATGGTGAACCAACTGCTAAGCCCGAAGGGTCGGATGATGTTTTGCAAGATGAAGACATCACTGACAACACCGAAAACGACATTGACAATGATGAACCTTCTGAAAAGACCGATGAAATTGAAACTGATGAGGTTGAGCTAGACGAGGAGAAGGCCGATAATGTTGTGGAAACGACCGATGAACAGCCACTTGCAGAAACAGACAATAAAGATGCAGCGCACCTCAGTGATGGAGAACAACCGCAAACGTCAAACAACGACAGTGAAGAAAGCGGTGAGCAGGATGAGGAGGCACCTGCATACGATGACGAAGATTGGGAAGAGGAGGAACGAAGAAGCAAACGCAAAAGGCTCATCATCATTGGTGTTGTGGCTGTCATTGCCATTGCTGCTGGCATAACTTGGTACTTGATGAACCAGATGCAACTGAAAGACAATCGCATTTCGCATCTCGAAACGATGCTGAAGAAGACAGCTCCTACGCCTTCCAAGAACTCTCGGCAGACTCTGTCGCCTGCCGACTCGGCACGCGAAGACTCGATAAACAAAGCGATTGATGCCCAGACGCAAGCCGACTTGGCTGCCAGCGAAGCAAAATTGGCACAGGCGGCAGAGAAAAAAGACCCGAAGGCCGACGCTAAACCAAACGAACAAAAAAATGCTTCGGCTAAAATTTCCACCGAAAAGCCTGCAGCCAACACAAAGGAACCTGCTAAAGACAAAGAGAATGCAGACAAGGCACTTGACTTTAAGCAGTATAACAAGGATGCCCGTGTGCGAACGGGGGCTTACAAGATTGTTGGCATAGCGCATGTTGTCACCGTGAGAAAGGGACAAACGCTCTATTCGCTCAGCAAGAGCATGTTGGGTCCTGGCATGGAATGCTACATTGAGGCGGTTAATGGCAACTTGAAAGAGCTGAAAGAGGGTCAGAAGGTGAAAATCCCAAAGTTGGAATTGAAGAAACTTAAATAAAAAAGGCCGCAAATGGCTGTTGCAACCCACACCTATCTACGAGTTGCATTCCACTTTTCTAATTAGGCATCGTGTAAACCACTGCAAAGGGCATTGGTTTACACGATGTTGCTATATATGGATGCACATGATTTTACTTGTTTTTTCTTTGAAGACTTTTTAGTACATGAGAAATTATGTGCTTGAGGAAAGGGGAACTTGCAACTGCGTTTTAAGACAGACCCGAAATTATGCGTCATTTTCAATAACTTGCACTGTTTTTTTGCTTCTTGTCATTACAATGTGTGCAAACTCATTGAATATGCTCGTTCGGGATAAGAACCCGTTCTCAGGCCAACCGCTATGCGGTAGTTGGCATAATCGCTGGTTCTTAACTCGAACTGGCGAATAAGTTGTGTCTGTTCCAGTTTTTATATGCTTCACATCATAGGTGTCTGGCATAAGCCAGACACGTGTACGGCATAAGCCAGACATGTGTACGGCATAAGGCGGACACCTGTACGGCATAAGGCGGACACCTGTACGGCATAAGCCGGACACCTGTACAGCATATGCCCGACACTTATAGAGCAATTGGCATACGATGATGAAGAACGAAACTTAAGACAGAAGCTGGTGCTTCTTCGTGAAGTTTCTGCACGGCTTGTAATGATGAAAGACCGATAACAGCAGCATAACTGCATTGAATTACTATGCCTTACCGATACTTATTTCGGGTTAGAAATTAATTATTACGATAAATAACCGCTGCTTCTTATCCCAAGCTGGCATATTGAAGGCCTAATGCAACTGATGTTTTACCCCGAATTGGCCAATTTGCTCATGCCAAACCAGATTGTAATTTACACGCAAAGCATCTCTCCGAAACAAAAATCCCGAAGCGTTCGTTACACACTTCGGGATTTGATGTTTGTTCAGGATGGTTCTAAAAATTGTGCACAAAAGCCTATTTTCATTATTCATTTTAGGTTTCGCTGCCTATTTAGAACCAGCCTTAAGCGGATTTTTATTATTTGAGTACCCCCAATTTTTTTCCAACTTTGATGAAAGCCGCGATACATTTATCCAATTGTTCGCGATTATGGCCAGCCGAAAGCTGAACCCTAATGCGCGCTTGCTCTTTTGGCACAACGGGATAATAGAAGCCGGTAACATAAATGCCCTCGTCGAGCATTCGTGCTGCATACACTTGTGACAGCTTGGCATCGTAAAGCATCACGGCACAGATGGCACTTTGGGTGGGCTTGATGTCGAAACCGGCTGCCATCATCTTGTCGCGGAAGTAGTTTACATTGTCAACGAGCTTGTCGTGCAGCTCGTTGCTCTCGGCAAGCATCTTGAAAACTTCGATGCTGGCACCAATGATGCAAGGTGCAAGCGAGTTTGAGAAGAGGTAAGGACGACTTCTTTGGCGAAGCATGTCGATGATTTCTTTTCGCCCTGTGGTAAATCCGCCCAGTGCGCCGCCGAAAGCCTTGCCCAGAGTGCCTGTGTAGATGTCAACGCGGCCGTAAGTGTTGCAAAGTTCGCTTACGCCGTGGCCTGTTGCGCCAACAACGCCTGCCGAATGCGACTCGTCTACCATTACCAGTGCATCATACTTCTCCGCCAAGTCGCAAATGCGGTCGATGGGTGCCACATTTCCGTCCATCGAGAACACGCCGTCTGTGACGATGATGCGGAAGCGCTGTTGTTGTGCCTCTTGCAAGCAACGCTCAAGGTCGGCCATGTCGGCGTTTTGGTAGCGATAGCGTTTGGCTTTGCGTGTAAATTACAATCTGGTTTGGCATGAGCAAA
>CAJPTO010000132.1 GCA_905373605.1 uncultured Prevotella sp. | reverse complement strand
GCCGGGAACGGTCATCCGTTCGAAGTCGTATATCTGGCAACGCGACAGGATGGTGGGCAAAATCTTGTGCTTCTCGGTGGTGGCAAGGATGAAGATGACGTGCGCGGGCGGCTCTTCAAGCGTTTTTAGGAAGGCATTGAAAGCTGCAGTGGAGAGCATGTGCACCTCGTCGATGATGAAAACCTTGTACTTACCCACCTGTGGCGGTATGCGTGTCTGGTCCATCAGCGTCTTGATGTTCTCCACCGAGTTGTTGCTGGCCGCGTCAAGTTCGAAAATGTTGTACGAACGCTGGTCGTTAAAGGCCTGGCAGCTTTCGCAATGGTTGCATGCTTCGCCCGCTTCGGTGGGCGTGAGGCAGTTGATGGCCTTGGCGAAGATGCGTGCGCAGGTGGTTTTGCCCACCCCTCGCGGACCGCAAAAGAGGTATGCGTGCGCCAGCTTTCCGCTTTTCACCGCGTTTTTCAGCGTGGTGGTAAGTGCCGATTGGCCCACCACCGAGTCGAAAGACACGGGGCGGTATTTGCGCGCCGATACGATATATTCTCCCATAAGTGATGATTAGTGTCCTTTTTATATGTTGCATAGTGGCTTTCGGGTCATGCCCCTTGGCCGTAAGGGTGTGTGTTGTGTCACCCCGTTGTGCAAAGTTACGCATTATTTTTGGCTTTTCTTTTGCTTTGCCCCTATTTTATTGTGCTACTTTTCGTTGCATCAAATTGTTGTGCCGCCTAATTCTTCTTGGTTCAGGTAGCACGTTTTTGTGGGCGATGGTGGGCTTGATTAATTTTGCCAAACGCGCCTAGATTTGCAACATTTACATAATAAAGGTGCGAAGTGTGCGCTAGGATTGAAAAAAAAGTTGTAAGTTTGCAGCTGATAACAAGGAAACAATGAGCAGCAAGTGGAGTGAATTGGGCAAGATGCTGAACCATTACCGTTACATCATCGTGGTGGTGGTGGGAATACTCATCGTCGGCTTCGTCGATGATAACAGTTTCATGCGCCGTGTGCAATACGAGCTTCAGATAAGCGACTTGAAGAAACAGATAAAAGAATATAACGAACGCCACAACACCGACTCGGAGCGGCTCAGGGAACTGAAACGCGACCCCAAGGCCATTGAAAAGATAGCGCGCGAGCGTTACTTCATGAAAGCCGACGATGAAGACATCTACGTGTTGAGCGATGACGAGAAACCTATACAACAAAATGATGAGACAACTGAATAAACTGCAATCCATTCTCTATGCCGTGGGTGGCGCGTTGATGGTGATTGGCGCGGGATGCTTCGCATTCATGTGGCAACAAAGGGTGGTGTGTTGGCTTTTCCTAGTGGGGGCGGCCATGTTCACGCTGATGCAATCGATGCAAACATACGAAGGCACCGACTTTGTTGTGCGGCGACTGAAGCGCATACAGGCCGTGGCCAACATCTTCTTTGTGCTGGCGGGCATCTTGATGGTGGATACGGCCTACATGTTTTTCCGCCCACTCTTCGACAGTGCCATCGTCTATGTTGACTACCTATACAACAAATGGGTTGTGCTGTTGCTCATCGCGGCACTTTTGGAGATTTACACCATGCACCGCATTGACAGCGAAATGAAGAAAGGCAAAGGCCAATAAGCGCACGCTTGCACCCCTCCGACATGCATGGCGCTGTGTGTAAGACATCGACAACAAACCCTTTTTCTAAAAAAATACTTAAAACTTGGCTTGTTTGGATTAAATTCAATGAAAATAATTCGACAACCCACAAAAGCGTATTAACTTTGTGTGACAAGACAGAAACACTCAACTTATGAATAAACTTCTATATACATTGCTCGCCTTAGCGTTGCTTACATCGTGCGGAAGCAGCTACAATATCGAGGGCACATCTAATATTTCGACCCTCGATGGCCGTAAACTATACCTGAAGGTGCTGAAAGACAACGAATTTAAGAAACTGGACTCGTGCGATGTGGTGCACGGAAAGTTCGGTTTCTCGGGCTCACTCGACTCAGTATGCATCGCTAACATCTTCATGGACGAAGAAAGTGTGCTGCCGCTGGTGCTGGAAGACGGTGACATCATCGTGAAACTAGACGATGCACAACAGAATGTGTCGGGAACTCCGCTTAACGATAAGCTGTTTAAGTTCTTCAACAAGTACAACCAACTGAAAAACCAAGAGCAAGAGCTGGTACATAAACACGACCAAGCCATCATGAACGGCAGCAACATGGAAGTGGTTAACGCCCGATTGAACTCGGAAGCCGAACGACTGTCGGGGCTTGAAGACAAGCTTATCACCTCGTTCGTGTGCGAAAACTTCGACAATGTGCTGGGCCCGGGCGTTTTCTTCATGGTGACGATAGGCTACGATTACCCCGAACTGACACCTTGGATTGAAGACATCATGAGCAAAGCCACCGATAAGTTTAAGAACGATGCTTACGTGAAAGACTACTATGCCAAGGCACAAGAGAACCAACAGATTATGAACGGCATGAAAGACGTGCCAATGACCGCCACTCCGCCTACTGCTACGGTGCCGCAAGCTGCGCCCGCACCAACGCCAAGCGACTTGGCTAAGCCCGCAAAAGAATGAAAACTCTGATTTACGGAGGCTCCGTTGTGAACGAGGGGAGGGTCTTTGATGGCTGCATCGTACTTAACAACGACCTCATAGAAAGCGTAACTGAAGGCAACAACTTGCCCGAAGGACATTTCGACCAGCGCATAAATGCGGCGGGATGTGTGGTGATGCCCGGCTTGATAGACGACCATGTGCACTTTCGCGAGCCGGGATTAACGGCCAAAGCCGACATCGAAAGCGAGAGTCGTGCCGCTGCTTACGGCGGTGTAACAACGTTTTTCGAGATGCCTAACACCGTTCCGCAAACCACTACGCTCGAAACGCTGAACCAAAAACTGCAACTGGCGGAAGGAAAGAGCCATGTTAACTATAGTTTCTTTTTCGGTGCAACCAACCAAAACGCGCATCTTTTTGAGCGTTTAGACACTCGGCGCGTGCCGGGTGTTAAGCTTTTCATGGGTTCTAGTACGGGAAACATGCTCGTGGATCGCCGCGAAGTGCTTGAAAGCATCTTTAAGCAGTCGCCGCTTCCAATCATGACGCATTGTGAAGATACGCAACTCATCAACCAAAACATGGCCGAAGCCAAACGATTGTATGGCGATGACCCTGCCGTGGAGCACCATCCAGAGATTAGAAGCGAAGAAGCTTGCTTCCGTTCGTCGGCATTGGCCGTGGAACTGGCCACCAAACATGGTGCGCAACTGCACGTGGCACACCTCACAACGGCACGCGAGCTGTCGCTCTTCGGGCACAATCCGCGCATCACTGCCGAGGCAGTTATTGCTCATCTGTGGTTTTGCGATGCCGATTATCGCACGCGCGGCACACAAATTAAATGTAATCCGGCCGTTAAGACACGTGCCGACCGCGATGCTTTGCGCGCCGCGCTTACCGATGGGCGCATAGCAGTGGTGGGAACCGACCATGCTCCGCACCTTGTTTCTGATAAAATGGGGGGCTGTGCCAGGGCTGCTTCGGGCATGCCGATGGTGCAATTCTCCCTTCCTGCCATGCTCGAACTATGTGAACAGGGCGTGTTGCCCCTCGAAAGGGTGGTAGAACTGATGTGTCATGCGCCTGCTCGCCTGTTCAGCGTTAGCAAAAGAGGGTTCATTAGGCCTGGATATAAGGCCGACTTGGCCATTGTTCGCCGACAACCGTGGACAGTTACCAAAGATTGCATTCAAAGTAAGTGCAAATGGAGCCCAATGGAGGGTGAAAAGTTTCAGTGGCGAGTGGTGCAAACCATCTGCAATGGACATCTGCTGCTCGATGAAGACGGCACGTTCGATGCCCAATATCGAGGAGAAGAGGTGGCGTTTGAGCATTGAATTAGCCTCACCCCAACCCCTCTCCAAAGGGAGAGGGGAGTGATTTGTCTTGCTGTTTTAATTGCCGAGTCGACGAGTTTACCTGTCAACTAAGGTCGTAAGCCACGCTGCTATTAAGCATTCGGCTTACTTCCATAACTCCTCACCTCCATAACTCCATAATTCCTAATAAAATGATTCTGAAATATTCCGTTAACGAACTGCGCCCTTACATCAGCTGGCTTTACTTTTTCCACACTTGGGGAATGAGTGGGAAGCCTGCCGAAGAAAAGGAAAAACTGCGAAATGATGCCGAAGAGATGCTCGACATGATGGAAGGGCGATATAATGCACATGCCGTATTCCATATTTTCGATGCCAACAGCGACGGCGACGACCTTCTTCTTGGCGACATGCGACTGCCTTTGCTGCGCCAACAAAAACAAAGAAGCGCGGGTGCACCCAACCTTTGCTTGGCCGACTTTGTGCGGCCGCTAAGCAGTGGCATCAAAGATAAGGTGGGAGCGTTTGCAACAACCGTGGATTCGAGCATCGAACACGACTTCAAAAGCGATGATTACAAGCAGATGATGGCTAAGGTTTTGGGCGAAAGATTGGCCGAAGCAACCGCCGAACGCATGCACGAAGAGGTGCGGAAACATTATTGGGGCTACGCTCCTGATGAGAATTTTGAGCCGCAAGAGTTGCTCAAAGAACCTTATCAAGGCATCCGACCCGCCATTGGCTATCCCTCTTTGCCCGACACAAGCCTCAATTTCCTGCTCAACGACCTTATAGACATGGGGTCCATAGGCATTCATCTCACGCCAACGGGAATGATGCAGCCACATGCAAGTGTGTCGGGACTGATGTTTGCACACCCCCAAGCTAAGTATTTCGACCTTGGGAAGATAGGCGAAGACCAGCTTTCCGACTATGCAAAGCGTCGTGGCGTGCCATTAAACATGATAAAGAAGTTTGTGCAATAAACATTTAGCCAACTTCAAATAAACATATAACAAGTGATTTCAAGAATACTCGTATTCCTATTATTAGCCATTCTCTTGCCCGACTTGTACATAGAACGGCGCAATTGGAAAAGCAAACGCAAGGTAAAGTGGCCTTTGCGCATACTTAGATGGGTGCTTAGCCTGGGCATGGTGGTGTTTACCATCGTGATGGCAAGTGTCAAAAACTTCATCCCCGACAGCGTAGCGTTGCTCAATGCCTACCTAATCTGTTTGGGGTTGCTGGTCGTTCCCAAGTTCGTTTACGTGGGTTGCGCCCTCATTGGGCGTGTTTTTGCCCGTCTTCGCCATTCCACAACTAACTGGGGAAAGGCCGTTGGCTATCTCTTGGCGGCCTTTTGCATTTACGTTTTGGCTTACGGATGGACGTTCGGAGCCAACAAACTGGAGGTGAACCGCGTGGAAATATTCTCGCCAGACTTGCCCGCGAGCTTTGATGGCTACCGAATTGTGCAGTTCACCGATGCCCATGTGGGGAGTTTCGTTGGCAGTCGTGCCCATCTTTTGGAGCGAGCCATCGACACAATCATGGCGCAAAGGGCCGATGCTATCGTGTTTACGGGCGACTTGCAGAACGTTCAGCCCTCCGAACTCTATCCTTTTCGTGAGTTATTAAGCAGGCTGAACGCACGCGACGGCGTGTTCTCTGTGCTTGGCAACCACGATTACAGCATGTATTTCAATGGCCCGGAGGCCGTAAAGATAGCCAACGAGCGCGAAATGGTGGCTCGACAGCGGCAGTTTGGTTGGGATTTGCTGCTCAACGATCATCGTGTGGTGCGCCGTGGAGCTGACTCCATCGCCATCGCCGGCACCGAAAACGATGGCAAACCGCCGTTTCCTTCTAACGCCGACTTGCCCAAAGCACTCAAAGGCCTTAGCAAAAGCACCTTTGTTGTGTTGCTACAACACGACCCTTCAGCTTGGGAACGCAACATCTTGCCCAACAGTAATGCGCAAATAACCCTTTCTGGGCACACGCATGGTGGGCAGGTTAGCTTATTCGGGCTGCGTCCCACGCGCTTCAGTTATAAGCAAGACAAGGGATTGTACACCCAAGGTCAACGTTCGCTCTTCGTTTCATCAGGCATAGGCGGCGTTGTCCCTTTCCGTTTTGGCGTTCCGCCCGAGATTGTGGTTATCACTTTGCGGCGAGGAAACCTGCCCGAGAATGAATGAAGTTGAGGAATAAGTAGTTATTACTATGGCTGTTTGTCCAAAGGCCAATCTCCTTATATGCTAGTGGCGATTGAATATGGCAGATTTAAAAGACTTAATCAGCAAGGCTAATCACTCCCCTCTCCACTTGGAGAGGGATTGGGGGTGAGGCTTTTATCTCGTTAACATAAAAACAACAATGACAATTCTCTATCGCATCTACCAATTGTTTGTGGCCATACCGCTCATTGCACTGGCCACAGTGCTAACAGCCCTCGTAACCATCGTGGGATGTTTCCTTGGCAATGGACATTTTTGGGGATATTACCCCGGAAAATGCTGGTCGTGGTTTATCATACGCATCCTGATGCTGCCGATAAAGGTGGAAGGGCGCGAGAATTTGCAGCGTGGGCAGTCGTATGTGTTTGCCGCCAACCACCAAGGAGCGTTCGACATCTTCATGATTTATGGCTTTCTAGGGCGCAACTTCAAGTGGATGATGAAACAATCGCTGCGCAAGATACCCCTTGTGGGCAAGGCTTGCGAGGCCGCCCATCACATCTTTGTGGACAAACGCAGTGCTGCAAAGATAAAAAACTCCATCGACCAAGCCCGACAAACCCTGCACGATGGCATGTCGCTCGTTATCTTTCCCGAAGGAGCGCGCAGCTTTACGGGCCATTTGGGCGTGTTCAAGCGTGGCGCTTTCATGCTGGCCGACGAACTGCAGCTGCCCATTGTGCCTGTCACCATCAACGGGTCGTTCAATGTTATGCCCCGCACACGCGACCTAAAATGGGTGCGTTGGCATCGGTTGAGGCTCACCATACACGCCCCGATTATGCCAATAAGCCAGGGTGCAGACAACATTAAGTATCTGGAAAAGCAAAGTTACGAGGTGATTATGAGCGGCCTTGTACCCGAATATCGCGGATTTGTGCCCAATCCCGACCAATAATGGCTAGCGAAAAGCCAAAAAGGCAAGCACATTGCATTGCACTTCTGAGAAATAACCTTACCTTTGCATAAGTAGAACCAAAACGCTTTAACGGCATGAACACAAGCGACAGTATCGTTATCATACCCACATACAACGAAAAAGAAAACATCGAGAAGATTATTCGGGCAGTGTTTGCACTCGAAAAATGTTTCCACATCCTTGTTATCGACGACGGAAGTCCCGACGGAACGGCGGCCATCGTGCGCCGGCTGATGGAAAACGAGTTTGCCGACCGACTGTTCATGCTCGAACGAAAAGGAAAACTGGGACTGGGAACGGCTTACATCACGGGTTTCAAATGGGCTTTGGAACGCGATTACGAGTATGTGTTTGAGATGGATGCCGATTTCAGTCACGACCCCAACGACTTGCCGCGACTTTACGCCGCATGTCACGACGAAGGCTACGATGTAGCCATTGGTTCGCGCTATGTAAGCGGCGTTAACGTGGTGAACTGGCCCATCGGGCGTGTGCTGATGAGCTATTTCGCATCTAAATACGTGCGTTTCGTCACGGGTTTCAGCGTTCACGACACCACTGCGGGTTTCAAGTGCTATCGTCGGCGTGTGCTTCAAACCATCCCACTAGACGAAGTGCGTTTCAAAGGCTATGGCTTCCAAATCGAAATGAAGTACACCGCCTATAAAATAGGCTTTAAGATAAAAGAAGTTCCCGTGATATTCGTCAACCGCCGCGAGGGAACAAGCAAGATGAGTGGCGGCATTTTCGGCGAAGCGTTCTTCGGCGTCATGCGGCTAAGGCTCGATGGCTGGGTGCGTAAATATCCCAAAATAAAACAATGAACACCCTCATGCTGATGAAAAGGAGTGGAAAGCACGCGTGGCTTCCACTCCTTTTCATGGCATAATAAGTTGTTTAGTTTATGAGTTAGTAAGTTATTTGTTTATGAGTTGTTTGTTTTTATGTTTTTTAGTTTATGACTTTTTTTAGTTTATGAGTTTATAAGTTAATCGTTTTTGAAATGTTGGCATTCGAATTTTCGGTCCAACACCATGCTGCCAAAAGTTATAAACGGATAAACAATGAGCAAACCAAAGACGTTTTAAAGACAACGAAATAAGAACGTACCACACCAACAGCCAACACTTCAGGCCCTCTAAAGATAGATTGCTCAAAGATACAGAAATACAAAAACACAAGAATTCTCGCACTCAAAAACTCAAATTCCCCACATGTCGATAAACCTCCAACAAACATATTCCTCCATTCCGCAAGCAGTCGCGCTCGAAAAAGCTTTGTCCGAAGCCTCACTTCGCCGCATCTTCCTGCAAGGGATGGTGGCTTCTGCCGCACCCGTTTTCTTTTCGGGCATGGCGCAACGCCGACAACAGACCATCCTTTTCGTACTTCAAGATGCTGATGAGGCGGGCTATTTCTATCAAGACCTCGTGCAACTGATG
>CAJPTO010000131.1 GCA_905373605.1 uncultured Prevotella sp. | reverse complement strand
GCATGTAATGCGCACGCAAGTCGCTTGCGCCAACCTTTGGGATGATTGTTTGCAGCAAGTGGCGTAGTTTTTGTGCAAAATAGAGTTGAAACTCCGAAGTGCGGCTGACAGTTGTTCCCCACAAGGGTTCGGGTTCTCCGTATCCTTTGCCGAAGTTTAGGAAGCCAGTTGCGCCACTAAGGTTCTGACGAGCACTTGCAAAGCAACAGGCAGCCGACTCATCTGACAAGCTGTGGCGCAGAGAATGTTGGTTAGGCCACAGGCAAAAATCCACCTGCATGCTGTCTTCGTGCAAGTTATGCACGTTAGGCGACTGCTTCATGTCTGCCACTCCCCCTTGCAACAGGTCCAAATAAAGGCGTTGCATGGATAGGTCGGCCGCGGTTAAGTTCTCGTTTCCTGCAATGGTCTTGCCAAACACATCGGCATAAACATCCTCCATGTACTGGATAGGCGAATAAGATGTCGAGTCCAAGTAATATGAAATGGCCAACTTGGCACTGGCCATCATCGCCAAGAGCTGCACATCTCTCGCCAAAAGCTTAAACGGCTTGTTGGCGCCAAAGGGCAATTTGCGTTCCAGCGTGTCGTTACCTAATGTGGAGAAAGTGCGCGCTTGACGCAAAAGCCATTGCGCCGAGGCCTTTTGCTTATCCTTAGCTACCACCTTATATCGCGGCAAGCCCGAAAGCTCACTAGTTTGGTAAAGGTAAATGCCTGGGACATTGGCATAAACATTGCGCACATAGCGCATGGCCTGTTGCAATATCTCATTGTAGAGTTCTGCCTTTCTCTTGCCACCATCCTCATCGCCAATCCACCTGTCGAGGTTAGACAGCACGAAGCGGAGGTTTGCCATGCCGTAATCGTCCGCTTTCACAGGGTCGTCGCCAAGGTCTTCCTCAATGGAAGAGGGGTCGTAGCGCGAACTTGTCTGTTGCAACCCGTATCGATAAAAGGGATTTCCGGCATGCTGTTCCACCATTTTGCGCAGCCTTTTCGCATCGTCTTCATAGCCAGTCGCCCCCGGGAAGAGCCTATATGCCCACTCCAACGCGTAATAATCGTATACGCCTAGTTGCGGGGGGGTGAGCTTTACGCCCCGGTCGGAGGGTTGTGCCACGTAATTGAAGCGTGCATAATCCATGATTGAAGCCGTTGTTCCGTGCTCGCGCGTGAACGAAGGCGAGCGTAACGAGTCGGTGGGAATTGCTGCCGAGGCTGCCATGTTGTGCATGAAGCCCAAGGTATGCCCCACTTCGTGCGCAATGATATACTCCAGGGTCTCTTCCACGATGCTGTCGGGCATCTGTGCCGCGCGTGCGGCAGGGTCTATTTGCGCGGTTTGCACCAGCCTCCAGTTGTTGATGGTGTTCACCACATCGTTGTACACCAACACCGTGGCGTTAATAATCTCGCCAGTTCTCGGGTCGGTCCACGATGGACCCATTGCGTTCTCCACATCAGTGGGCAAATATCTGATGCACGAATAAGCAAAGTTGTCGGGGTCGAAGTCAGGATTGTCTGTTGGGAAGTCGGCCACCTGCATCACATTTTTAAATCCAATGCGCTCAAAAGCCTTGTTCCAGCGCAGCACACCGGCTTTGATGGCTCGTTTCCAAAGTGGTGGAAAAGTGTTCTCTACATAATATACGATGGGTTTTACAGGTTCGGTTAGCGTCCCTGCAAAATAAGCCGCGGTATCTTTGGGCTCTATGCGCCACCGCTTCACAAAGGTGGCCTTGTCTATTGTGCCCTCAGGGTTCAAGATGTCTTTATTGATGAGGAACATGCCCACGCGCGTGTCGCTCAGTCGTGGTGTCATGGGCTGCTTTGGCAACAGTGCGAGCGTGAAGTTGACGCCGATGGTCACGGGATAATTAGAAATGGGTGTGCCACTGTTGCCAGAAAGGCTCACCAGATAATGTCGGTCGGTCTTCACGCAGGCGTTTGTTTCGAACGCCTTGAGCGATCTTATCCTCGACAAGCTCTCCTTCAATGAAGCACTCACCTTGTAGCTTCCCACGTTCTTGGCAATGATGGGGAAGAAACGGTCTTCGTTAAGGAAGAACGATGATGCATCGAAGAGCACGGATGCCCCTCCTGGGCTTTTTGCCTTAATAGGAAAAGAATAGAAGTCGAGGTGATCATAGTTGAGTTTTGCAGCAATGCCTGCCCACTCGTTGCCCTTTGGGAAGAGCAAGTCGGTGTTCACCACCTGCATCACCACCGAACTGTCTTTCTCTACGAAGCGAACATGCACCAAGTTGGAGTTTTTAAATCCCAAGTCGCCCATCTTGGGATTTGAAACAGAAGAGATGGTGGCGCCGATGAGCATGTCGCGCCCCAGTGAAGCGACAGGAAACTCCATGAGCAACTTGCCATCGGTTTTGTGAAGCGACACGAATGCCCCCCTAGCCGACTCTGTGGCATGCTCTGTCAACGCCTTTTCGTAAGCCGTTTTCTTCGGTTCTTGCTCGGTTTGGGCCTTTTTCTTGCGCTTGAAAAGCGGGAAAGCCGAGGCCGAAGTGCCTAGCACAACGAGGGCTAACAACAGCAATAAGGCACGCCTAATGGCGACGAGATGTGATAAGGCGTGACTCATTTCCCATCCTCCAAAGCTTTGTTCACCTTAAAGAGCAACATCTCGTAGTGCGAGCGTGCATCCGGCGAAAGGTTAGACTGAAGACATTTCTCGAGCATTGGTTTCAACTTAAGCAGCGAGCTGTAAAAGAAGAGGGCCGAATTGTCCAACAATGCAGCATCGACTGTGGGTGCTAACGATGCCGTGGGGTTGCCATAGGCTGCAGCATCGCGCATGCCAGCCATCAGATTGGTGGACTGAAGCGCGGCCGGCCCATTGCCGCCCTGCTTATTGGCTTTGTCTACGATTGCTCGCGAGTACGTTAGATAAGTGCGTTGCAACACCCTTTCTTCTTGCGAAGGGGCTTTCTGCAGGGCCACACTTTGGAAAAGGGCCGCGAAGAGGTCGTCGAAGTATTCCTTTTGGGTGTAACTCTGCGGAGACAAGTGGGAGGTTACGGCCAAACGCGTGCGAACGCCAAAGAGGTCGTAGCCGATAAACTCCAGCAACTGGTCGTAATAGCTCACGGAGATGAAGCCTTTGCGTTCGAATGTAGGGTCGGCATAACGCTTAAACCGTTTGGCCATGTTCAGACACCAAAGCATGGACTGGCGTTGGCGTGCCTTTGTAACAACTTCATAACGTGGTGTTCCCGAAGACAGTTTCATGTCGTTGAGCCACAATCCCCCCACATTGCTCAACACACGTTTGAAAAAAGCATAACGCTGCTGCGCAATGGTGAGGTAAAGTTTTTCCTTGATGCGGCTGTCCTCATCGTTCTTCACCCAGTTGTACAGGTTAGCCTCAACCACCTGCAAGTTTCTCAGTCCGTATTCGCTGGCCTTGATGGCATTGTTGCCCAAAGCAGCTTCTTGCACACGCGGGTCCCAGGCCATTGAAGAAGAGCGGAAGTAGCGATAACGTGGGTTGGCCACGCGTTGGTCAACCATTCTCTCCAGGATTTGTGCTTCTTCCAGTGCACTAACCTTTGCCGGGTCGAAGTAACGGTAGTTCCATTCAATGGCATGCTTATCATAAACGCCTACAGCCGATGGCATAAACAGCACATTCTTGTCGGCAGGCTGTGCCACATAGTTGAAAGGCGTATTGGCCATGATGGAAGCAGCCAGCCCGTTTGCGTTGGTGAAGTTGGCATTGCGAAGCGAGTCAACGGGATATGATGAGGATGCGCCCAGGTTGTCGAGCAATCCCAACACATGTCCCACCTCTCGCGCCACGACATAAGTCAGCCCCTCGTTGAACTTTGCTTGCAGCAGTTGCGAAGACCGCACCTTTGGTTCGGCAGCACCCTCACCAATGAGAAACCAACGATATATTTGCTCGCCCACATTGGCGGGAACATACACCGAAGCATTGACAATCTCTCCCGTTTGCGGATTAGCCATGAACGCCGACGATGTTTTTTCAGAGGTGGTAGGCACATATCTAATGCAAGAGAAGATCATGTTGTCGGCATCAAACGTGGTGTCGTCCGTGGGAAACTCAACGGCTTCAATGGCATTATGGTATCCAGCCTGTTCAAAAGCCTTGTTCCACAACTCCACCCCCCGTTTAATGGGCACCTTCCAGTGACGTGGGAAAGCGTTGTCAATGTAGAAGCGTATGGGTTTCACGGGCTCGCTGCCCTTGCCTTGTGCATAAGCCTTTGCATTTTTAGGCACGATGTTCCAACGCTGTGCCACGAACGTGGGTTTGCTTTTGGCGATGTTGTCATCGAAAGTAAGCTTCGACACAGCCGCGATGCCCACACGCGAGTCGGCAATGCGTTGACGCATCTTGCTTTCGGTCAGCAAAGAAATGCTGAACGTAGCTCCCACGGTTGTGGGAATTTGGCTGGCCACAGGCAAAGACATCAATGTGGCCGTAAGCAAATAGTTGAAGTCGGCTTTTACAACGAGGTTATTCTCAAAACTTTTGATGGAGCGGATGAACGACATCTCGCTCTTGGGGGAGGCACTCACAGCCAAGTCGCCCACTTTGTTGGGTATGAGTGGCAACATGGCGTTGGGCCGTGCCAAGAAGTTGGTGACATCCACAACGACGGCCGAGCTATCATTGTTGTAAGCCTCAACCTTAAAGCCCATCAACACGGGGTCGCGGTAGCTGATGTCCAATGCTTGGCGCATCTCGGCCGTTGCATTGCCATCAGAATACACCACCCTGTTGGGTGTTTTCATCACCAAGTTGCTGTCTTGCACTTCAAAGAAGAAATGCAAGGGTGCGAAATTCTTCGTCCCCACGGTGATGTAAGTAGGGTCGGTGGTAGATGATACGGCTCCACTCAACAACATCTCCCTGCCCATCAGCTTCACAGGCACTTCCATGTACAGTTTATTATCGGCTTTGTGTAAGGAGATAAAGCGGCTTCGCGCAGTTTCTTTCTTTTTGTCTTTGAAAAGCCTGTCGTATTTCGTTTCTTTTTTCGCCTTCTTGTTGTCGTCTGCCTTTTTGTCTTGGGCAAAAGCTTGCACAACGAGACATAAAAGGAATAATGCCATTCCAACTTTACGCGCCATTGTCTTGATTTGATTTGTTGTCATCCTATTTGTTTGGGTTGGCATGAGGGTTACAGCCCCCATGCCAACAGCTGTTAATGTCTGTAAGTGATGCTGGTTATCGTTCCCGTGACGTTCTTTTTGGTCCAAAGCAACTTGTTTTCGTTCAGGTCGAAGCAATAAATGCTGCCCGGAAGTGCGCTGCCAGCCTCATTGGTGGCCACGAAAAGTCTGTCGCTACCCGTTGTTATCCACATGTCGACGATGGTTTCGCCCGTTTCTCCGAAGGAGGTCAAGGCACTTGTCGGGAAATTCCCGTTGGAAAGCACGTTGTAGGCATACAGTTTGTTGCCCGTGGCATAATAAAGCAAATTTTTCTCTGGCGACACCCTTACCACCGATGTCTTAGAAAGGCCAGCACTGGTGGGCACATCTGTTGCAAGTTTGAGCGTTGCCACCTCCACCTTGGTTTTATTAGAGGGGTAAAAACCAGGGTAGAGATAGTAGCACCTGAACTTTTGTGCGGCCTTATTCCAAGTAACAAGCACCACATTTCGTTCGCTGTCCACGCTACCCATGCCAATAAGCGAGTCGCCGGCAAAGGTACCTTTGAGCAATTGGGCGGGCATGCTGCCCGTTGCCTGCACCTTTTGGGTTATGAGCCGCCCTTGTGCATTGTCAAAAAGCAGGTAGCCTTGCACATAACGCAGGTCTTGCTGTTTCCAAGCAGTGGCAGCATCAGCCAAAGCCACGTCCGACTTCAGGCTGTCTTTAATGTTTTTGCCGAGATCGAAGAGCGACGTTTCGGAAAGAGTCAGCCGATAAGGCACATGGTCTACCATTGTCAACATCGACTTGGGGTAGGTCAAGGCACTACGCCTGAGATAAGAGATATTCCCTGCCGCGTTCGTCTTAAACAATGTGGTCATAAGATTGGCGTTGAGTTCATAGATTACGCTTGGGTTTCCCACTGCCACATAGATAAGCGGTGTTTTGTTGTCGCGTGCCAAGGCATAGTCGATGCCTTTAGGCCCAGCTGTGAAGTCGATGTTGGGATTGTTTTTCTGGAGAACGTCCAAGTCGAACTGCTTGTTGCTCTGCGGTTCGGGCAAATACGACACGATGCTTCGGCCATTGTGCTTGGCAAGTATGTATAAGCCTTCGACATAAGAATATTGTACGTTCAGTTCGAACTCATAATACTGTATGTTGTCGCCATTGTTCACCTTTAAACGGCAAGGAAACACCCCAAAGTCTTGGCAAACATAGTTGAGTTGCGGAGCGGTGGACACCACTTTTTGGTTTATTTCCCACTCGTAGGCCACAGGTTTCTGTGCATTGGTTTGCACCACTTGAGGCGTTATCTTAAGTGTGTCCCAGCGGTCGAGGGTGTATTTGGTTTGTAATTCTTGGCTCAACGACAGCTTGGAGGCATTTCCCGAGGGCGATGTAGAGTCGTCGGTGAGGCACGACTGTAACGAGAACGCACACAGCGAAAGCGTTACGGCGTATAGCAAATGTTTCTTTATCATCATTGTATTTCTTTGTCTGTTATGAAGGCACTCGGCTTGATGCACCATCTTAGGCGCGCCGAAAACCTTCGTGCCTAATTCATAGTTCGTCTGGATGGGCCAAGAAGTAGGCCACCACCTCCTGCACTCTTTGGTACAGATAGCCTTGAGCAGTGGCATCCGTGCCAGCAAGTATTTGCCTTATGGCATCTTCATTGCCATCATAGTAAGCGAGCAGTTTGCGATACTTGTTCTTCGTGAATGCACCGAGTCCCCAATAAGTTTCCATAACCGTCCAGAAGTCGGGTTTTGAGAGTACATTGTTGAACGTGATTTTCACCCTGTTGTTAGCAGCAAACCTAACGCCAATGCTAGCTGTGGGCACCAATCGCAGCACAAGGAAAATGGAGTCGTTGCGGTCTTCCGAAAGATTGGCACGCAAAAGCTTTACTGGCACGTAGGCTCGATGGGCATTGGGCAAGAAAGCCAACGTGTCGGCATCAAGCGTGTAATGCTTATCGCGCACGGCAGTGCTGCCTGCCACGACCTCTACGCTGAAAGATTGCCTTTCGGCCGACAAGTGGCCGGCCAATTGTACAGGAACGTAGACAATGTGCGACAGAGTGTCGAGCGGTTTCACGCCAAAAGAATAATTCAACAGCGTGTCGCCAGGCTCTGCGAAAAAGAAATAAGCCTGGTTGCCAGTCTGGTAGGTACCGTCGTCGCTGTATTCGCCAGCATAATCCACGTTGCTGCACGCCCCAAGCGTCAGCAAACAGGCTCCGGCCATCAGTATATGTTTGAAATTACGTTTCATCTGAGCATTGATTTTTATTGTCCTCCATATTCTTTCTCTCTCTCTGGCCAAGGCAACACGAAGATGGTGCTTGACGGTTGGAAAGAGTTGATGCCGCGATAGTCGCCGAAAGGTTTGTTGTAATGCTTCAACGCGAAGAACGATTGTCCTTCGCCTGGCATCTCGCGCATGCGTTCACGCATCACTTCCTTGTCGAAAGCCGTTCGGTCTGCCACTTTATCGGCTGCAACGGCCTCAAGTCCACGGCTGGCTCTCACCAAATTGAGCAGTCGCACAGCCTCGCTCTTGTCGTTATCATAGGTGCATTCGCTAAGAATGTAATACATTTCTGGGATGCGAATGAGGGTAAGGCCTTGTAGCGGATTGGTGTTAACCTGCGTGTCGCTTTCCAGAAGTCGTACGAACGAATAGGTTTTGATGCCATCTGGTGTGGTGTTCTGCCTGAAATATCCCGTGTAGCGCAGGTCTGCACTCGTGGCCGAGAAGGCAGAAGTTTCATAAAGTTCTTCCAAATCTCGTCTTCCTTCAGTGAATGTGCCGCGAGCCGTTTGCGAAAGAAACATAGAAGACACGTCGGCCGACAACGTATTGTTGTAAAGTCCGAAGATTATTTCACCCTTTGCAGGAAAACGTTTCACATCGGCCATTGTTGTGAGTTTCTTGAGCGAGAAGTTGCCGTCAGCAGCTATCACCATCCGTGCATACTTAGCAGCATTGGCCGTGTCGTTCATGGCATAAAACACGCGCGCCTTGGTAGCAGCCACTGCATACTTGTTGAAAAAAACGGCCCTACCCTTGAGATAATCGCCCGTTGGTGTCTGCTCAACGTTCACTTCGTTGTCGTCTGCAAGCAGCCTTTCAGCCTCATCGAGGTCTTTGAGTATCTGCTTGTACGTGTCGTGTAGCGACAGAAGGGGTTTGTTGTTGAGGTCGAACGTGGTGGCATAAGGTATGCCGCGGGTCGAAGCGTTGCCACGAGTGTAGTCTTCAGCAAATAGCCGAACAAGGTCGAAGTGCAAGAAAGCACGCAGCCCGTGACACTCGCCGCGCATGATGGGCAGCTCCCTATGGCTGAATTGTGGCTGTTCGGCATTGCGAAGAACGTTGTTCACATACCC
>CAJPTO010000130.1 GCA_905373605.1 uncultured Prevotella sp. | reverse complement strand
TTCTACAACACAATAAAACAACCAACGAACTTACCATGCTATCAGATAACGACAGGAAAGCCATTCTTGAGCTTATACATCGACAGGTGGTGCCAGCCATTGGTTGCACCGAACCCATCGCCGTTGCGCTGTGTGCTGCAAAGGCAAAGGAACTTTTGGGACAAATGCCCGAACGTATTGACGTGCGATTGAGCGCAAACGTGCTTAAAAACGCAATGGGCGTGGGCATTCCTGGAACGGGAATGATTGGCCTTCCCATTGCCATAGCACTGGGCGTGCTTATCGGCGACAGCGATAAACAGCTGGAAGTGCTCAAAGGTTGCACGCCACAGAGCGTGAAACAAGGTAAGGAAATGATTGCCCGCAACTGCATCGACATCAAGCTTGAGGAAGAAGACGCTGACAAACTCTTCATCAACATCACCTGCACATGCGGCGATGAGGTGGCCGAAGCACGAATAAAGGGCTCGCACACCAACTTCGTTTTCTTGCGACGAAACGACAAAGTGTTGCTCGACAAGGCCGCTTGCAGTGCCGAAACAATAGCAAAGACAGACGTGGAGCTGTCGATGCGCAAGGTTTACGAGTTTGCAACAGAGATGCCCATCGAAGACTTGAGCTTCATTCTCGAAGCAAAGAAACTCAACGAAAATGCTTCGCGCTGCGGACTTGAAGACAATTACGGCCACCAATTGGGCAAAACGATGTGCAGTCCGCTGGGTCGTGGCGTGCTGGGCGACAGCATGTTTGCGCACATTCTCTCGGCAACAGGCGGAGCATGCGATGCGCGCATGGCCGGTGCAATGGTGCCTGTGATGAGCAATAGCGGCAGCGGAAACCAAGGTATCTGCACAACTGTGCCCGTAACAACGTTCGCTCGCGAGAACCATAACACCGAAGAGGAGTGTATTCGCGCGCTGATACTGAGCAATCTCACGGCAATATACATCAAACAGCACCTTGGTACGCTCTCTGCGCTTTGCGGTTGCGTGGTGGCCAGCACAGGAAGCAGCTGCGGAATTACCTATTTGATGGGCGGAACATTCGAACAAATATGCCACGCGGTGAAGAATATGATTGCCAACCTCACGGGAATGATATGCGATGGGGCCAAACCATCCTGCGCATTGAAGCTCTCATCGGGCGTTAGCACGGCTGTGTTGAGTGCCATGTTGGCCATTCAGCACAAGTATGTCACGAGCGTTGAGGGCATTATCGACGATGATGTGGACCTATCCATACGAAATCTCGCCGCCATTGGCAGCCGAGGAATGGACGAAACAGACAGGTATGTGCTGAACATCATGACACATAAGTCGTGCTAAGCGTAGACTAGGCTTTACTAGAAAGCCTAGGAAACCTAGCCCCCTAGGACAACTAGCCCCCTAGATTTCCTAGAAATAACAACCCATAAAACCCCAAAACCACCAGATATGAAGAAAATAAGATTAGCCTTACTCACGGCTTTGCTCGCCGTCTTTGCGCTGGGCGCATCGGCACAGATACAAGAGCCTGTGCATGTAAGCGTACAGCAGAAGCAAGTTTCGCCCACAGAGGTAGACGTTATCTTCTCTGCAAAGATTGATAACGGTTGGCATGTCTATTCTACAGGCCTGCCTAGTGGTGGCCCAATATCGGCTTCCATCACCACCGAAAAGGCTGAAGGCGCAAAGGCTTCGGGTAAATTGCAGGCCAAAGGCAAGGAAATTAGCAACTTCGACAAGCTCTTCGAGATGAAGTTGCGCTATTTCGAACACAGCGTCACCTTTGTGCAACGATATAAGATTACAGGAAAAACCTATCGCATAAAAGGTTATTTGGAGTATGGAGCATGCAACGACCAGAACTGCTTGCCCCCTACGCAGGTGGAATTCGACTTTAAGGGCAACGGACCTGCCGACGCTCCCGAAGCGAAAGAAACGAAAACGCCCGCACAACTGGCCAAAGAACGGGCCGACTCGCTCGCTGCTCTGGCAGCCGCTAACGACAAAACCGCTGCCGACACCGCCAAAACACCGGCCCTAACCGCTAACAACGGGGGCGAAAACATCGACCAAGCCGACCTGTGGAAGCCGGTTGTGGCCGAACTGCAAGCCTATAACGGCGACCAAGGCAAGCCAGATAACTCCATGCTCTACATCTTTGCAATGGGTTTCATCGGCGGATTGCTCGCCCTTTTCACCCCTTGCGTGTGGCCAATCATACCCATGACGGTGAGTTTTTTCCTCAAACGCTCACAAAATAAGGCGAAAGGCATTCGCGATGCCATCACTTATGGCGTGAGCATCGTTGTTATCTACGTGGCATTAGGCCTTGCCGTAACAGCCGCTTTCGGTCCTTCGGCACTCAACTCGTTGTCTACGAACGCCGTTTTCAACATTCTCTTCTGCCTATTGCTCATCATCTTCGCCCTTTCGTTCTTCGGATGGTTCGAGATACGCCTGCCCGACAAGTGGGGAAACGCTGTAGACAGCAAGGCATCATCAACAAGTGGCGTGCTAAGCATCTTCCTTATGGCCTTCACTTTGGCCTTGGTGTCGTTCTCATGCACAGGACCCATCATCGGTTTCTTGCTCGTTCAGGTCAGCACTTCGGGCAGCATCATGGGCCCAGGCATAGGCATGTTGGGCTTTGCAGTGGCTCTGGCCCTGCCTTTCACGCTCTTTGCGCTCTTCCCAACGTGGCTGAAAAAAGCACCAAAGTCGGGTAGTTGGATGAACACCATCAAGGTGGTGCTGGGCTTTATCGAGCTGGCGTTCGCCCTGAAGTTCTTCTCTGTGGCCGACTTGGCTTATGGTTGGCACCTCTTAGACCGCGAAGTGTTCCTCTCAATATGGATTGCGCTGTTCTTCTTGCTGGGCCTTTACCTCATCGGCCGACTGAAATTCGCCAGCGACCAAGGCAGCTCCGAGGCCATGCCCGTACCTTGTGTGATGCTCGGATTGGTGTCTTTCGCCTTCGCCATCTACATGGTTCCCGGCCTTTGGGGTGCACCTGTGAAGGCAGTTAGTGCCTTTGCGCCCCCAATGAGCACACAAGACTTCAACCTATATCACAACGAAGTGCGCGCCCAATACGACAGTTACGAGGAGGGAATGGCCGCCGCAGCAGCGCAAGGAAAGCCCGTACTCATAGACTTTACTGGCTTTGGCTGTGTGAACTGCCGCAAGATGGAGGCCGCAGTGTGGACAGATCCAGAGGTAGCAGGTAAGCTTACGAAGGAGTATGTGCTTATTTCGCTATACGTTGACGATAAGAAACCGTTGCCCGAACCCATCGAAGTGACTGAGAACGGCAAGAAACGCACCCTAAGAACGATAGGCGACAAGTGGAGTTATCTGCAACGTAGCAAGTTTGGCGCTAACGCCCAGCCCTTCTATGTGGCCGTAGACAATCAGGGAAACCCTCTCGGCAGGTCGTATAGCTACGATGAAGACATCGACCATTACATGGAGTTCCTCAACCAAGGACTGGGAAATTATAAGAAATAGTCTGGCCATGAGGGGCTAAACGCAGCCCCTTCAGCCGCCATCCTATAAGGGAGAACAGCACACTTTGCTGCTCTCCCTTTTTCTTTTTGGCCATCTTGCCGCGCTACCAGCATCTTGTAGCCGCGCTACCAGCATCTTGTAGCCGCGCTACCAGCATCTTGTAGTCGCACTACCAGCATCTTGTAGCCACGCTACCAGCGACTGGTAGTCCAACAAAAATCCTTTATGCAAACATCCATAGCGAAGAAAAACAACGCGCATTGCTGTTAAGCCGCCTGCCCTTGGGGTGCTTTCTTGTTGCGTTGCAGCTTATCCACCACCAACGCGATAGCCCCATCGCCCGTCACATTGCACGCCGTGCCGAAGCTATCCATAGCAATGTAGAGGGCAATCATCAGTGCTTGCTCGTTTTCGCCGAAGCCTAAGATGCTTCCCAAAGGTGCTAACGCCGCCATTATCGCCCCGCCAGGCACGCCGGGAGCTGCCACCATGAAGATGGCCAGCACCATGATGAAGTGCAAGAAAAGCGGAAAATCGGTGGGCATACCCTCAAGTAGGGCGATGGTAAAGGCACAAGCCGTTATCTTCATGGCCGAACCAGAAAGGTGAACCGTGGCGCAAAGGGGGATGACAAAGCCTGCAACACCCTCCGAAACGCCGTTCTTCAGCGTCTGTTTCAGCGCAACGGGGATGGTGGCTGCCGAAGAAGAGGTGCCAAGGGCCGTGAGATAAGCCGGGAACATGTTGGCCAAAAGGCGGAAAGGGTTCTTGCGAACGATAATTCCTGTGATGAAATACTGGTAAAGAAGCACAAAGATGTGAAGCGCAAAGATAACAACGATGATCTTTGCAAACACGGTCATCATCCGCATTACATCGCCCGAGAAGGTCATACTCAAGAAAATGCCGAAGATGTAAACGGGCAACAGCGGTATGATAACACGCTCGATAACGCCCACGATAACGGCTTTCATCTCGTTTGTAGCCCCTCGCAGCACCTGATGTTGGCCGTAAGCGATGCCCAATCCCACGATGAACGACAGCACAAGAGCCGTCATCACGTCGAGCGGAGCCGGGATGTTGATGGTGAAATAAGGCAGGATGTCGGCCGACTTCTCTACCGTTTGCAGCGTTTGCCCGCCGTTTCCGATGAGCGAAGGAAAGAAAGTAGCCCCCGTGCCATAGCTCAATATGGCTGCCACAACGGTGTCGGCGTAGGCTATCCCCACGGTGATGAGCAGCAATTTTCCTGCACCTTTGCCGATGTCGGCAATGGCTGGCGTAACCAATCCCACGATGATGAGGGGGATGATAAAGCCCAGAAACTGGCCGAAGATGCTGTTGAAGGTGGCAAAGATGCGCACCCAAGGCAACGTAAAGATGTTTCCTAACAATACGCCGAGGGCAATGGCGATGAGAATACGCCCAAGTAAACCGATTTTCATAGGTAATGTTGTTTTTAAAGTTGGGCAGCCTGCCGGTTGCGGCTGCATGTAAGCGATGTCAAAAGGATAGGCTAGCGCAGGGAAAAAAGTAAAAACAGGGGAACAAAGATGCTAAAGACCAACTTGGCTCGCTCGCCTAACAAAATTTATTTATCAATCGACTATGCGATGTGTCACCTTAAATAAATAAGGATGAAGGCCCTTCAATTGTGGGTTCACACCCAATCAAGAACCATTACATCTTCCATTCTTGCCGATGGCTCACGCCATCCTTACAAGACTAAGCGTGCAACACCTTTGGGGCTCACGCCTTAAAGTGTGCTGAACCTAATAATATTCTCCAATATAACATCTTGTCCCCCTGCCATTTCTTTCTTTTCGTGCAAAGGTGTCGGCCATGTGCTGGCCATTCAAGCCCATTGCTGTCGGGCCTTTTGCATGTTTTCAGGCCTTAGCCTTGCTTCAAACGCTCTGCCATAGCCTTTCCAAGGGCGCGGCATTGCTCGGCGATGTCGGCCGAAAGGGCTTGTTTCATCTCCACAGGCGTGCCAACGGGTTCGAAGTGCAAACCCTTTTCGTTCCACTCGGCTATCTTCTGGACGGCCTTGCTGGCCCATCCGTAACTGCCAAACCAGCCGATAAGGTGGTTCTTGATGTCGCGGTTGGCCAGTTCGCTCAACAAAACGTCCATCTCGTGGTACAATCCTGTGTTGTAAGTGGGTGCACCAACGATGAGGGCGCGATAGCGGAACACGTCGCGGATGATGTACGAATGATGGGTTTTCGACACATTGTGCACCACAATGTTCTTCACTCCTGCCTGGCTTGCAGCCCTTGCGATAACCTCTGCCATGCGTTCGGTGTTGCCATACATTGTGCCGTAGCAGATAACGATGCCGTCTTCAGCCTCGTATTTGCTCATGCGGTCGTACATGCCCACCACCTTTTGCAGTTGTTCGTGCCACACGGGGCCGTGCGTAGAGCAGATATAGTCTATCTTTTCGTTAGCCAACTTCTTCAAAGCGTTTTGTACGGGCGTGCCATATTTGCCCACGATGTTCGAATAGTAGCGCACCATCTCGAGCCAGAACGGATCGCAATTAATCTCGCTGTCGAGCAATCCGCCGTTCAATGCGCCGAAGCAACCGAAGGCATCGCCCGTGAAGAGCACGTTGTTGGATAGGTCGAGCGACATCATTGTTTCGGGCCAGTGCACCATTGGCGTGAGGAAAAACTTCAACGTGTGCTTGCCTAGGGACAGTTCGTCGCCGTTCTTCACCTCGTATTCGCATCCCGAGATGCCGTAGAAACCCTTAAGCAGGTCGAACGACTTCTTGTTTCCCACCACTTGCACGTTGGGATAATACTTGCGCATCAGTGCGAACGACCCACTATGGTCGGGTTCCATGTGGTGGGTAACGATATAATCGATGGGCCTGTCGCCGATAACCTCGCGGATGTTTTCGATGAACTGCGAAAAGAAGTCGGCCTCAACGGTGTCGATAAGGCACACTTTCTCGTCTACGATGAGGTACGAGTTGTACGAAACGCCGTTGGGAAGCGGCCAAAGGCCTTCAAACTTCTCTTTCTTTCGGTCGTTAACACCTACGTAATAGATGTCTTTTACTATTTCTATCATATTCTGAATGTTTGTATTTGTTGTGAGTTTATGAGTTGACGAGTTTATGAGCTGATGAGTTCTATAGTAGACAAGTTAACGAGTTGACGAGTGGACAAGTTAACGAGTGGACAAGTAAACGAGTTGACGAGTAGACAAGTTAACGAGTGGACAAGTTAACAAGTTCTATAGTTGACGAGTTGACCAATCTCCGAGTTCTGTTGCACAGAAATTTCAAAGCTTTTCACTCCCCTCTCCCCTTGGAGAGGGGTTGGGGGTGAGGCTTTCTGTGGCTGGGATTGCTGCTTTGTGCAGTTGAACCTATTTACTTTGGCCTCCATCCTTTTGGCACATAGTTGTCTGTTCCTTTGCAACTCTCCTCCGAGAAAGCCAGTGCATAAGCCATAATCTTGTGCCATTGTTCGGGAGAGAGCCCATTGAGCAATTGTTCCCGCGAGATGTTCTGTTGCAACAATCCGTAGATAAAGCCAGCATTGAAGTTGTCGCCCGCCCCAATGGTGCTAACGGGCTGTGCTGCCGCCACGTCATAGCTTTGGCAGAAGCCTCCATCGGCCCGCAATTGCACGGGGTTGGCACCATCTGTATACACAAACCGCTTGCAATAGAACGACAGTTCGGCCGAATAAACCTTTGCCGGGTCGTTAAGTCGGTACAACACCTCGAAGTCTTCGCGGCTTCCGCGCACCACATCAGCATATTCGTAGTTCTCAAGCAAGTTGGGCGTGATGCGCATCACATCGTTTCGATGCCCCGAACGAAAGTTAACATCATAGTAGATGATTGCCCCTCGGCTATGCGCATATTCCAAAAACGACACCACCTGTGGGCGTGTGGCAGGGCTGACGGCGTAATAAGAGCCGAAAACCACAATGTCGTCTGTCTCCACTTCAGGGTAAGCAAACTCAGGATTATGCTGTTTGTTATCGCGATAAAACTGGTATTCGGCATCGTTCCGGTCGTTGAGGAACGCCAGCGACACAGGTGTTTGACCTTCAGCATAACGCGTTACATAGTCGGCATGCACACCATTGTCTTTCAAAAAGCTGATTACGTTGGCTCCAACGCGGTCGTTGCCCACGGCCGAGATGAAAGTAGCGTCTGCTCCCACACGCCCAAGCGACACGATGGTGTTGAAAACGCTCCCTCCGGGCAATGCCCCGATGGGTCGTTCGTGCTTAAAAACGATGTCTAGCACCGTTTCGCCTACTCCGATTACCTTTCGCATATGTCGTCAATCATTGTTGTTTACTGGGTTTATACTTATATTGTTATGAGTTCAAGAGTTTATGAGTCCATAAGTTCATGAGTTGGTGAGTCTATGAGTTTATGAGTTGGTGAGTTTATGAGTTGTTAAGTTCATAAGTTTATGAGTTTATGAGTTCATGAGTTGGTGAATTTATAAGCTGATGAGCTGTTGAGTTTGTCCTATGATTCGTCTATTGGAGTGTTGTACGCCAACTCTGCTGCCGATTAGCCTATAGCTGACACCCTGCTTAATGGAGCAAAGCACCAACAGCCATTGACACTACTACTAACCACTCACCTACTACTTACTACTCCACTCCTTACTACTTACTACCTACTCCTTACTACTCCACTCCCTTACTCCTTACTACTTACTACCTACTCCCTTACTACTCCACTCCTTACTCCCTTCCTTCTTTTAGAATATGCAAATATCCGAAAATTAAATCAGATGGCAAAACAAAAGCAAGAGTTTTTATGATACATCAAGGCTTAGTGCTAAATTTAACTGCGAGAATGACAAGTATGGCACAAAACACTGCCATTATGGCTTACAAAAGACATCATTCCCACTTCACATCAACACAATTCCACCCGTTTTGCAATCCCCACATTGCAAACACGCCCTCATTTCGAGCCGTCCGCACGACAATATACTCCCCTCAAGCACCACCTCTCCAACATTGTCCTCAAGCCAAACGCCTTGTTAACTTGTCAACACGTTAACTTGTCAACTAACAAACGCG
>CAJPTO010000129.1 GCA_905373605.1 uncultured Prevotella sp. | reverse complement strand
ATACTGATTTTCCTGAAAAAGATAAGAAAGAGGGAAAAGTCTAGATGACTTCATTTTCTCATTCGTATATATATAGTATGGATAGAATAAAAAAAAGAAAAGCAGAGTTGGCTGAAAGGTCAAAGAGAGAGACGCTCTTGTTTCAAGTAAATTGAGGACTTCAAACATTGGGAGTCGATCTAACTGAAGAGGTACGCACACGTATTAACGATGAGTTGAGAATCCCACAAAATCTTGGTTTGGCAGATAATCTGCTTACTTTAAAAGATATTGTTGATGCGGTGAAGCGAGATTTAAATGCCTTACCCGAACCTTTTGATGGTAATTTGTCGGGTTGCTTGGTGGCTTCTTGCCTGGGTATTGTTACAAGTAACCCGTTAGAAAAAGACCTGTTGATGCCCATTGCCGATTATGTTACGCCCTTGCAGGTTAGCCTTCGCTACGACAACAATGTACGCAACGAAGTAGTAAACTGGATAAAGGAACACGGCTACACAGAAGTAAAGACCCGGTTGGGGCAACCTATCCTTAAGATGAGTAAAATTGTTGTAGAATTTAAACGCCTCGTTAAAGGTTAACCAGCATCTGCTTCCTCCTTATGATAGGAGAAAGCAGATAAAAAACAAAAAGTATGCAGATGGAATTATAGTCAAAACAATTTGGATTTGGAAGGTCACAGGTGGCCCATTAGTAACCTAAAGGCCTCTCATCTTCCTCCGCATGAGGAACTGTCAACAACGAGTTACACGCATATTGGCTTGTTAATTGCTGTTTTCCAAAGCCAAGGCTGCCTGGCTATAAGGTATTCATAACTCATCAACACAAACATGAACATTGAAACATTTCGTAACCACTGCCTTCCATTGAAGGCGTTACAGAGAAAATGCCCTTCGAAAAGGCCTCTAGCCCCTACGACCGCAACCTGCTGGTGTTTTCCTTCGCCGACAAACGGTTTTGCTTTGTCAACATCGAGGTGTTCGACTTCTGCGACCTTAAGTCGTCGCCAGAGGATTCTGCCCAACTACAAGAAGCGTATGATGCCGTGCGTCCTGGCTATCATATGAACCATCGCCATTGGATTTCGGTATATTTCAACCAAGACATGCCCGACAAGCGCATACTAGAATTTGTTGACGACGCCTACAAGCGTGTGCTGGCCTCGCTTCCAAAACGCGTACAAAAGGAGTTGCTGCAAGACGAATGAAAACACCTCATTGCAGACACTTGCATGCCAGTGAGCAGCATGCCACCATTTTTTTCGCCCCACTTCTGCGCGTGTTCGATATTTTTCACTAACTTTGTTGCAATACAACAAAGGATATAGCTATGACACAAGAAGAGAAACTGAAGATAGAAGAACGGATTATTGATGTGCTGAAGACGGTTTACGACCCCGAAATACCCGTCAACATATACGACCTGGGACTGATTTACAAGGTGGACTTGCACGAAGATGGCGTGCTGGACATCGACATGACCTTCACTGCGCCAGCCTGTCCGGCGGCCGATTTCATACTCGAAGACGTGCGCACCAAGGTGGAAAGCATCGACGGCGTTACAGCTTCGAACATCGAATTGGTGTTCGAACCGGCCTGGGACCAAAGCATGATGAGCTACGAAGCACGCGTGGAACTGGGATTTGAGTAACAACAACCCTAAAACCCTTGGTTATGAAGAATGTTTATTTCCTTTCGGACGCGCACCTTGGCTCGCTGGCCATCGAGCATGGCCGCACACAAGAACGCCGCATCGTGCGATTTCTGGACAGCATCAAGCATAAGGCCGAGGCTATTTATCTGCTTGGCGACCTGTTCGACTTCTGGAACGAGTACAAGATGGTGGTGCCAAAGGGCTATACGCGGTTCTTGGGCAAGCTGTCTGAACTTACTGACATGGGCGTTGAGGTGCATTTCTTCGTAGGAAACCACGACCTTTGGACCTATGGCTACCTCGAAGAAGAATGTGGACTGATTGTGCATAAGAAACCACTGACGACAGAAATCTACGGAAAGGTGTTCTATTTGGCACACGGCGACGGCCTTGGCGACCCCAATGCTTCGTTCAAACTGTTGCGCCGCGTGTTCCACAACCGCTTTTGCCAGGTGCTTTTCAATGCCCTTCACCCACGATGGGGCATGGCTTTCGGCCTTAACTGGGCCAAGCACAGCCGCATGAAACGCGCCGAAGGCAAAGAACCGCCTTACATGGGCGAAGATAAAGAGTATCTGGTGCTTTACACAAAGGCGTATATGAAAGAGCACGACAACATCGACTTCTTTCTCTATGGGCACCGGCACATCGAGTTGGACTTGATGCTTTCGAAGAAAACGCGCATGATGATACTTGGCGACTGGATTTGGCAGTTCACTTATGCCGTGTTTGATGGCGAACACATGTTCATGGAACAATATGTTGAGGGCGAGTCGCAACCTTGACAATGCTGTTCAAGTTTGTGAGTTCTTAAGCTTACGAGCCGGCAGATGAGCTTGTGAACTTGTGAGTGATTGTCAGACAGAATTAAATTTGGAACAAATCAACCCTCCGCATACCTCTACTAAACACACGCGGAGGTGCTGAGATTTGACCTATTGTTATTTGATAGATCAGACGCCACGCTCGAGAGGAACGAAATGAGAAAGCTTTAAATGCCGTCTTCGATGCGGCTGATTTCACCCTTCGCCCTCCGCATTCTCTGGGGCGTAGCGTCTGCTTTCCTTTGCAACAAAGGCAAAGCCTCTGCATCCCCTGCGCCTCTGCATCAGAAAACAAATTCTAAAACGTTACAGGGTTGTCATTTTAATACTGCCCCCGTTTTAAGAAAGGCCCACTATTTGGATTTACCAGGACTTGCACCCATTAGACTATGCTCATGCCAAGCATACAAAAAAAGAGGGACTACCGAAGTAATCCCTCTTTTTGCGCTTCAAGATGGGCTTGAACCAACGACCCCCTGATTAACAGTCAGGTGCTCTAACCAACTGAGCTATTGAAGCATTTTTGCTTGTTTGCGGTTGCAAAGGTACTACCTTTCATCGAAACCACCAAATGTTTCGGCAAAAAAAATCGATTTTTCGCGATTTTATAATAATATTGAAGGAAAAAGGCGGCTAGGTAATCTTTATGTCGTAATTTTGTGTGTACAGAACAAACCTATTTACAATGAGGAAGACATTCATCGCATTATGCCTCGCCGCATTTGCCTTCACTGGAGCGGCACAAAACGAACAAGACCACAACTTCAACGTGGCCAAGAACCTTAACATTTTCAACGCTATCTACAAAAACCTCGACATGATGTACGTAGACACGCTTAAGGCCGGCCAAACAGTGGGCACGGGCATCGATGCCATGCTCAAAGCCCTGGACCCTTACACGGTGTACTATCCCGAAGATAAGGTGAAAGACCTTAAATTCATGATTACGGGCAAGTATGGCGGCATTGGTTCCATCATCAAATACAACAGCCAACTGAAGCGCGTCATCATCGAAGAACCCTACGAAAACATGCCCGCTGCTGAGGTGGGACTCAGAAAAGGCGACATCATCTTGGCCATCGACAACGAAGACATGACCAACAAAGACCAGGCTTACGTGAGCGACCACCTGCGAGGAGACCCCGCAACGAGCTTCATCCTCCAAATAAAGCGTCCCTCCACGGGCAAGACAATGAAGTTTAAGATTACACGTAAGGCCATACAATCGCCCGCCGTGCCCTATTATGGCATGCAAGCCAATGGCGTGGGATACATCAACCTCAGCGGATTTACCGAAAACTGCTCGCGAGAAGTGCGCCGCGCCTTCCTTGACCTTAAGCAAAAGGGGATGAAAAGCCTGGTGTTCGACCTGCGAGGAAATGGCGGAGGCTCCGAATCAGAGGCTGTCAGCATCGTCAACATGTTCGTGCCGAAGGGCAAACTCATCGTTTCGAACCGCGGAAAGATGCAACGTTCCAACCACGAATACCGCACTACCGTGGAACCCATCGACACCGTGATGCCCATTGTGGTGCTCGTAGACGGCAACTCGGCCAGTGCCAGCGAGATTACTTGCGGCGCATTGCAAGACCTTGACCGCGCCGTGGTGCTGGGAACGCGCACTTTTGGAAAGGGATTGGTGCAAATGACGATGGACTTGCCTTATAACACGGCGCTCAAACTCACCACGGCCAAATATTACATCCCCAGCGGACGATGCATACAGGCCATAAACTACAAACATAACAACGGAGGGACGAAGGAGCAAGTGCCCGATTCGCTCACCAAAGTGTTCTACACAGCCAACGGAAGACCTGTGCGCGATGGTGGTGGCATCATGCCCGACGTGGAAGTGAAGGCCGACTCTATGCCCAACATCGCCTTTTACCTGGCTGGAATTAAAGACTCTAGCGAGCTGTTGCTCAACTATCAGCTCGACTACATCGCCAAGCATCCCACCATCGCACAACCGGAAGACTTCAAACTGACCGATGCCGACTACGAAGCGTTTAAGCAGAGGGTGCTAAAGTCGAAGTTCACCTACGACCGCGAAAGCGAAAAGTTCTTGAAAGAACTGGTCAAGGTGGCCAAGTTCGAGGGTTATTACGATGATGCCAAAAGCGAGTTCGAGGCTTTGGAAAAGAAATTGAGCCATAATCTGGCTAAAGACCTCGACATCAATAAGGAGGCTGTCAAGAAACTCATTGTAGACGGCATCATCCCCACATACTATTTCCAGAAAGGACGCATCAGAAACTCGCTCGTTAGCGACAAACAGATGAAAGAGGCCCTCAATGTGCTGGCAGACAGCAAGCGATATGCCGACTTGCTGAAGCCACAAACCAAGGCTGCGCAGCCCAAAGCTAAGAAGCAATAATCGCCCATTTGGGGCTTGTTCTCCCGCTTGTTTCTTGCCAAACAATGGATCTTGTTAGCCTCGGCAAACAGCAAAACAGGTGCTTTTACTGGCTTATCGTTCGCCAACAATAGGCCCTAAGGCGAAAACAACGGCTTAAAAGACTGAAGACTGGCACTAAGAACACACATTTGTTGTTGTGTTTTTAGTGCCAGTCTTCCTTATATATATAGGTGTGTTCGGGTTAAGTCGCAGCATGTTTCGCGCAAACGCCTGTAGCAATAAGCTGCTGTTGCCACGTCAACATCAAGCGGCAATTGTCATAAGGACAGCTGTTCACCCTAAACAAGGAAGCCTCCCCACCCCTATTCATCACTTCGTTGTCGACTTTAGCTTCATGGTCACTTCTGCATGTATAACAGTACATTCTGCACCCATCAACATCTTGCTTTTAGATAAGGGCATGTCTTCGTTGTCCACTTCGCATTTGTACACATTATAATTGGCGCGTCCCCGGCAGCATACAAACCATTTGATGGTGTGCGGCTCATCATTGCCAAACAGTTTCTTACTTCTAAACTCAAAGATATAAGTCTCTGACCCTCGAAAGTCCTCATCCCAAATACGCATGTCGGTGGCAAATACACTCAGAATTGTCCCTGCGGGAAAGTTGTGTACGGTATTTCCATTGATGTATCCCCACCTATTCGTGCTAATGTCCAAAGGCTTGTGGTCGCTTCCTCTATATACCTGCACTTCGATGTCTTCCTTTTTGGCATCCCATGTCTCGGGTTTTGTCTTGTCGATAATGTTCAGCGAGTCGGCTAAGTTTGTGCCTGAGGCACTCTCGAACCGGACATCTACGATGAAAGGATCTATGTAATAAGGGCCATCTACATCTGAACACGAGCATACGCCGCATAAACAGATGCAAAGCAGGGCGGCCTGTTGCCAAATCATATTGATGTAAGTTTTCATAACAGATACTGTTTTAATTGTGAATGACACTCGAATTAATGCTTCGTAAATGTGGCATATTTCAGCTGATACCTATAGTGAGAACGGGTACTAGACACATTGTCTTCGTAGGATGGAGAAGTATCTGTATTAAAAACGCCATCTAAGAAATACCCATTGCAGTTTCCATTCCATCCCCAGTTGCAATGTAAGTAAAGATGTTCTTCGCTTCGCCAACCTGTTACATAGTCAATGTATCCGTCTACCACCCAAGCATGTCCACCTGTATACTTGCGCACAAAAAAGAGAACATGATGGTATCCAGACTTACCACTCATGATAACAATCTTATTTCCACACCTTAAGTCGTTAATGATGCTACCACAATCATAATCTCTTAAGTCAGAAACATCCAAACCATACTCCTTTCTCATAAAGCCAATGGCATCATCCGTGTTCACACTTGTTCCACTTTGGTCGTATTTTGCATTAAAATTAACTCCCAAATGTCGCATCATAGCAGCCACTTGCCGCTGAGTTTCCTGCGAATTGGGATAACTAAAGTGTTTAGCTTCCTCATTTATTAGTTTCCAGTCGATGTCTGTCACCCGATAACCACTTCGGCCAAATAGACCTTCCATTTGCTTCGGATTTTCCAAAAACGACATAATCTGTGCTGAAGCTGTAACGACACAACCTGTAGGATATTTAGAACAATACATGTTGTAGGGGGCATGTTGCCCCCATTTGCAGTTTAAAAGTGGCTTCATAACCTCAAAACTACGCGGCGGTGACGGATATTCAGGGTCGTCGGGGTCAATTGGACGATAGATAGGTGCCGTCTTTCTGGTCTGCGGACGTTCAGTTTGCTGTTTGCAATAGTCTAAAGCAGCTTCCATAAAGAAGAAGAAACCGCTGTTGGCAGTGTCGTTTGGGTTGAATGTGTAGTTGCCTTTGTCTACCAAAGCCAAAATGGGTGGCAGACGATCGTCTGCAGTGGCGATGGCAAAGCCTGCACTATCTTCTATGTTTACTACATATAGCAAGGTGTCTTCTTGATTTCCCACCCCACTTCTCGTTTGTGTCCACACAATGGGTTGTACGTCTGCAACCCCATGCTTGGAGGCTGCACGCGTGCCATTGTTTGTGAAGCCGATGAAGTCTAGCACATTCTGCTTAGCTCTCTCCATGCAAACGCGGTGTCCATGTCTGCCTTACGCTCAAGTTTCGGTGGCTGCGCACCCACATCTTCTTCACCTGTTGTTGTACAGGCCACCATGAACATCCCTACTAGACAGTAAGAAATAGTTCGTTTAACTGATAGTTTATCCATAACCTTGTTGTTTAATGGTTAATGTCGCAAAGATACGTAAAATAATTTTACATCCCAAGAGTTGACAGATGTTTTTTTTGTGAAAATCAGAGTAGGCTTTGCACAATCAATCCGGCAAGCTGGAAGTGCACAAGCTAGATGGATACGCTATTTTTGGTGGCTTTAAAGTGTGCTTTCGCCGCATTGTCAGAGCATGTGTAATACATATCATTCCATCAGTAAGACAATTCAATCGCTCCAGAAGTACGCAACTAATAGCCGCATCTCAAAAAAAACGTCGCTAAAATCCGCTCTTTTCGAGAAGATCTCGCTCAACCCACACACCATTCTGTCCATTTTTGCGTATTTTAAGCCTGCGTTTTGCCCTTATATCAAGATAATTGCGTATTTTTGCAGTTGCGGCGCAATGCGCCTTGCACAAAAAAAACGACACGAGATGCTGAAAGTAAAGATAAACAACCGCGGAGAACAACCGCTTCCCACCTACGCCACGCCCCTTAGTGCTGGCATGGACTTGCGAGCCAACATCGAAACAGACGTCATCTTGCAGCCCTTGCAACGACAGCTGGTGCCAACGGGCCTACACATCGCACTGCCCGAGGGTTACGAAGCACAGATTAGGCCACGCAGTGGCTTGGCACTTAAACACGGAATTAGCGTGCTCAACACCCCCGGAACGGTGGATGCCGACTATCGCGGAGAGATAATGGTGCTGTTGGTGAACTTCTCCAACGAGCCTTTCACCGTGAAAAAAGGAGAACGCATCGCACAAATGGTCGTTGCCAAGCACGAAAACGTGGTGTTCGAACTGGTTGACTCGCTCGACGAAACCGAAAGAGGAACAGGCGGATACGGACACACAGGACTGAAATAACACAACTGATGAAACGAAATCTGATACACACAGCGGTCGCCACGGCCGCACTCACCTTGGCTTTTGCCTTGGCAACGCCCAACCTCTGGGCTAAGAAAAAGGTGCAACCCAAAAAGGTTGTGCCAGCCAATGCCTTGTCGTACAACGACCAACGCCGCTTCAACTACTTCTTCCTCGAGGCCGTCAAGCAAGAGAATGCAGGCAAATATGCCTCCGCCCTCTCGCTCTTGAACCATTGCCAAAGCATCAATCCCAACGCGGCAGAGGTCTATTTCATGCAAGCACCCTATTTTTCGCAAATAAAAAACGACTCCCTCGCACTGGCTTGCTTGCAAAAAGCGGCTTCGCTACGACCCGACAATCCCACATTCACCGAGCGCCTGGGGCAATATTACATCGGAACTGGAGATTTCGACAAGGCCATAGACACTTACGAAAAGCTGGCAAACAACCGCGACAACGAAGATGCGCTGAACATCCTGGCACAATTGTACAATAGGAAGAAAGATTATACCGGTGTCCTGCGCACATTGGAACGCATCGAGCAGGTTAATGGCGTGAGCGAAGAAACTACGCTCTCGAAAG
>CAJPTO010000128.1 GCA_905373605.1 uncultured Prevotella sp. | reverse complement strand
CAACTCATAAACTCACGAACTTATAAACTCAAAACCTCACGAACTCACGAACTAATAAGCTCAAGAACTTAAAAACTAACATCTACAAATACGGGATAATGGTCGCTGACGGTGTTTAAGTCGGTTACTTTCCCGTTTATTTCGAGCCGATTTACCACGACCGCTTTCACCACTTTCACTTTCGCCTTGTGCGCCTTGTCGACCAAGATGTGGTCGATGGTTTCGTTTTGGTCTACCGAAGTGCGAGATTGTGGTGAGATGATGTCGAAAGCTTGTTGCAAAGTGGGGAAAGCCGACACTTCCGGCTTCCATTTGGGCGAGTCGTTAAGGTCGCCTGCGAGGAATACGGGCTGCGTTGCGAGGGCTTGCAACTCGTGGTTAATGTTGCCTGCGCTAAGTTTTCGAGCCTCGTTGTTTAGGTCTAAGTGCGTGCCAAGAAGGGTGAACTGCGGGAAGGACAGCACGATGAGCGCGCGTTTCTCTGAGCCAGGTAGGGCTATTTTCTTAACGCTGGTGGCTTTCATCGTGCGTTTGAACAGCACGCCTGGGCCAATTTTGCCCTTCGAATACTCGGCCGCCGAGGCGAAGAAGAGGTCGAAGTCGAGGCCTGTTGCTCGGCGGATGTCGTCGAGTAGGTAGCGATTTCCGCGCTCGGTGGTGCCGCTGTCCAGTTCTTGTATCACAACTACGTCGGGGTTCAACGCCTTAATCACCTGTGCGAAGGCCGCAGTGTGTTCTGGCGAGAACGTCTGATTGCTCGTATTGCTCTTGCAATAAAAGCTGTTGTAGGTCATAATGCGCACGTTGCCTTCGGCTTTTGCGTACTTATAGTCTTCTTCGTTTCCTGGTTGCGGAATGTAATTGGGGATGTTTCCCGGCGTGTCTTTTCCGCCACAACCCATCAGTGGAAGCGATGCCGCATAGAGTGATGCTGCAGCAATGATGGTGCAAAATAGAGATTTCATAAGCGATGAATGTTATTATATAAGCCTCAAGCTCCAATCGGCCTCACCCCCAACCCCTCTCCAAGGGGGAGAGGGGAGTGGTATGCCTTGCTGATTATGGGAAAGGTGAAAGGGTGAAAGGGTGAAAAGGTGAAAAGATGGCTTCGCCGTTTCAACTGATTTCCTAGAAATACTAGAAAAACTAGAAGACCTAGGAAATCTAGAAAACCAAGGAAATCTAGAGTAACTAGCCGCTACGCCCACTATAATAGCCCTGCATGTGGCTTAACTCCTCAACTTCTCACCCTCATTAACTCATCAAATAGACACCTTACCAGTTTGGATTTTGTTGGAGTTTGCCGCCGTATAATGTGATTTGGCTTTGCGGAATGGGATAAAGATAGTCGCGATCTTCATTCCATGAGCGGTTAAAGTCCTTTAGGTTGTGAACGATTACATTGCCACCAATCACATCGTTTTCCAGCTTGATGTTCTCTCCCAACTTCAGAAACACCTTCACATCTTTGAGTTCGGGATAAGTTTCTTTGCTGGGAGCGGCATCGCCCACGAAGATGCAAACGTCCAACGCATCGTTCACGCCATTGCCATTGAGGTCGTAAACCGTGAATTTCTTCGTGTTGTCTATAGCAGAGAAGTACATGCCCTTGAATTGTTTCTCGAAAGCCTTGCCCTCTTTCCAGCGTATGAGGTCGTAGTAACGGAAGCCCTCGCATAGCAATTCGATGGTGCGTTCGCGCCTAATCTCGAGTATCACGCCTTTGTTTGGCCCCGAAACGTTGGGATAACCCGTTTCGGCACTTTCCAGATAGGGGTCGGGATTGGCATTGGCGGCGGCCAAATCGATGCCAGGCATGTTCACCCTTTGGCGTAATTTCAAGATGGAAGCGTCAAGATCAGCTTGCGTAAGCGTGCCCAGCTCGGCCTTCGCCTCGGCGTAATTGAGGTAAACTTCGGCCGTTCGGAACAGTGGAAAGTCGTTTTGCGACTTGTGCCACTGGTCGTCTTTGGGTGTGGTGACACCTTTTATGATTTGGTATCCCGTTGTGGTAGCCGAGAAGTTGGGCGACAACGCCTCGTTGCCCTGTAAGCGTTTGTAGCCCGGGGTTACGATGGTTTGTGCCAAACGTGGGTCGCGATCTTTCATTTCATTGTAGAATTGAATGGTGTCGAAGCCGGTTTTGTCGGTGAAACGCGTGCCGTCGGCCATCAGGTAGCTGTCTACAATCTTCTTGTTAAGACCCGGTTTAGCACCTCCATTGATGAAATAGTTATTGATGTCGTGCACGATGTTGAGGCTAACGTTGTAGTTAAGCGCAAGAATCACCTCGGCGTTGATGGCTGCATTGGATGCGAAGAGGTTTAGGTAGGGTTGGCTTCCTTCCTTATATATGGTGTAAGGGGCGTTGTCCATGAAGTCTTTTGCGGCATCGGCAGCCAGTTGCAGGTAGGTTTCGTAACCTGCGATGCCGTGATACTTACGGAAAGTTCCCTCGAAGAGTGCCATTCTCGACTTCAAGGCGAGTGCCGTCCACTTGGTAACTCTGAACGAACTCTTTGCGGTAGGCAAGTGTTGCACGGCGTAATCGATGTCGGCAAGCATGTTTGCGAGCAGCGTGTTGCGGTCGGTTCGTTCTTGGTACAGCCTGTTGTCGGTAGACGTTAAGGGCGTGTCGAACCAAGGCACTTCGCCAAATCGCTTCACCTTCTCGAAGTAGAAGTAGGCTCGGAAGAAGCGAGCCACGCCATCATACTGTGCCCGGATGTTGGCATCAGGGCATCTTACGGAAAAAGCAAGGTAGGTGTTGATGTCTGAAAGCATTGTCCAGCTCCATCCACCACCCGTTGAAGGGACGGTTCGCGTGCCCAACACCTCGTTAATTAGCGTTGAAGGGATTACCATGTCGGCCGATTCTCCGTACAGACCTTCAGCATTGGGGAGCATCGCATAAAAGCCATTGGTGGCCGTTTCCAGCTCTTCCTTGTTGTTGAAGGTGTTTTCTGGTGCAAGCACGTCTAGCGGGGCGCGGTCTAAATCGCAACTGGCTAGCAGCGGCAGGGCAAGCAATAGGTAAGCTATCTTTTTCATAACGGTTGCTGTTTTGTGTTAGAATGTGATGTCGAGCCCGAAAGCAAAGGTCTTAGAATAGGGATATACGTTTCCGCTAGCCCCTTTACCCGCAATCTGTTCGGGGTCAAGATACTTGCTGTCTAGCTTTGAAATGGTGAAGAGATTTTCGCCGCTGAAGTATATTCGCACGGCAGAAATCTTGGCTTTCTGCGTTAGCGATGCAGGCAGGGTGTAGCCCACCGTAAGGTTTTTCAGTCGGCAATAGGCCAAGTTTTGCAGATAGCGGTCGTTCACTTTCGTTAGAACCATGCCATCGCGCGCAATTCCAGCCACGGGTCGTGGGAAATATGCGTTGGGATTGCTTTCGCTCCAAAGCTTAGAGGGCAAGTCGGAGGGGATGAACGATGAAAATACCCGCGAGAACGGCCCCCAGAAAGCAAAGTTGTTTTGGTGTGGATAGATGTGTTGGCGGCCTATGCCTTGGAAGAATACGGAGAAGTCGATGCCGTTCCACGATGCGTTGGCACTTATGCCGTAGTGATAGCGCGGCATAGAGTTGCCAATCTTGACAAGGTCGCCGTGGTTGTCGAGTGTTCCCTTGCCGTTGTCAATCTTCTTGCTGTCGTCTAAGTCGGCAAATATCAGGTCGCCCGCGTTATTTGTGAAGCGCGAGCTGATAAAGCTTTGGTCAACGCCCCTATTTGTGGCTTGCTCGTTGGTCTGGTAGATGCCTTCAACCCTGTAGCCCCATATCTCTCCCCATTCCATTCCTTCGTAAGCAGAGCCGAGAACCTTGGTTTCGTTGCCTTTAAACTCCACCAATTTCGACTTGCTGTCGGCCAACGATGCCGATATGCCGTACGAAAAAGGTTTGCCGGCAAGGTTAAAGCGGTCGTTCCAGCCGATGGTTAGCTCGAAACCTTTCGTTCGCAGGTGTCCGTTGTTCTCCTTGGGAGCGGCATATCCGTAAACATCGGGCAGCGTGAGTGATGTTGCCAGCATGTTTTTGGTGTCGCGTTGGTAGATGTCGAGCACGGCCGTTAGGCGGTTATTGAAGAAGCCAAGGTCGATGCCGAGGTTTTTTGTGATAACCGTTTCCCACGTTAGGTCGCCCGATACAGGTGGGTCAAGCTGGATGAAATAGAAGAAGTTGTTGTCGATGATACGGTTGATGATGTTGGATTGAACAATCTTGGCACGCCTGATGTATGGGTAATAGGGGTTGGCGTACTTGTCGGTAACTTGGTTTCCAAGAGAACCAACCGAGAATCGCACCTTTACATTGTTGGCAATGGGCTTTAACGACTTGAAGAAAGCCTCATCGCTAAGTCGCCATCCCAAGGCAATGGAGGGGAAGGTGCCCCAACGTTGGTTGGAAGGGAAGCGCGAAGTGCCATCGTGGCGTATGTTGAACTCGGCCAAATACTTGCCGGCATAGTCGTAACTCAGGCGTCCGAAATAGCCCAGCAGTGCGTATTCGTGCTGTCCGCCCACAACTTCTGGGCGATTTGTGCCTAGCGAGAGGTCGTTAACGTAAAGCGAGGGCAGCTCTTTCACCTTGCCTTCCACGTGCTTATACTTGCCCGTTTCGTGGTTCAAGCCCACGATGAGGTTGAAGTTGTGCACCTCGGCGAAGGTTTTTTGATAGTTGGCATAAAGGTCGTACACCCAATACTCTTCGGTTGTGCGCGCGTCTTTCAGCCTGTTTTGGAAGAACACGGTGTTGATGCGCTCAATTTCGCCGGGCCGTTGCGAGTAGTCCATGGGTGATTGGCGTGTTGTCTTGTCTTTGGAGAATTGCCTGTAGCTAACGTTTCCAACGATGTTCAGCCCTTCTATGGGCGTAAGCACGCCATTAAGGGCATAGGTGTATTGGCTTTTGCGCATGTCTACAAACCCCGTGCCTTGTCGCAGCATGGCGTGGAAGCCGTTTGTTGGGCGCTCTTTCGTGGGTTGGTAAGTAAAAACGTTTGTTCCATCGGGGTTAATGGGCAGTACCCAAGGCATGGCATGTTGCGCCATGTTGTCGAAGTTGCCGCCGTCTTCATAGTCGTAGCCGTATTCTTTATATTCCGACTTGAACAACGAGGCGGTGGCCGAGAGCTTGAACCACGGCATTACCTGTGCCGAGAGCTTCGTCATCAGCGTCTTTGTCTTATACTTGTCGGGGTTGATGGCAAAGATACCCTTTCTGTTGTTTAGGTTTGCGCTTACAAGATAGTTCATTTTCTCCGTTCCGCCACTCACACTTAGGTTATGGTTCCATGTGGGTTGCTTCAAATCGTAGATGTAATTGTACCAGTCGAAGTTGCCGTAATAGCGGTAATAGCCGTCTGTACCGACAACGGTCCAAGGGCGTGCGGGGTCTTCGGTGTAGTCGTTGCGCCGGTCTTCCAGCATTTTGTAGTCGGTATCGCTGAATTGCGTGTAGGTGCTTCCGTTGAATGCCGTTTGGAAGGTGTCTACAAGGCGTGCCACATCATATCCGATGGTCATGAAGTCGGTCTTCGTTGTTGCTGCCGAGAAGCTGAAACGGCCGCTGTAGCTGATGTGTGCCTGCCCATCCTTGTTGTTCTTTGTGGTGATGAGCACCACGCCGAAGCCTGCACGCGCACCATAGATGGCGGCCGAGGCAGCATCTTTAAGCACAGAGATGCTTTCGATGTCTTTGGGGTTCACGCGGTCGATGCTGCTTTCAACGCCGTCGATGAGCACCAATGGCGCACCCGTGTTGGCAATGGATGTGGCTCCGCGAATGTTCAGCGTGGTGGTTTCGCCCGGAGTACCCGAGGCAAACGTCACGTTGAGGTTGGGCACTTGCCCCTGAAGCATCTGTCCAACGCTGGCCACGGGGCGGTCTTTGAGTTCTTCTGCACCCACGGTGCTCACTGCTCCGATGAGGTTGGCTTTCTTTTTCGTGCCATATCCGATAACCACCACCTCGTCCAGGCCGCGTGTTTGTTCGGCCAGCGTAACGTGCATGCCGTCTGTAGGCCTCACCGTTTGGGGCTTAAAGCCCACGTAGGATATGGTGATGAGGTTGTCGGGCGACAGTTCCAGCGAGAAGTCGCCGTTGATGTCGGTGACAGTGCCGGCCGTTCCGCCCTTTTCGCTAACGGCTGCGCCCACGATAGGCTCGCCGTTGGCGTCCACAACGTTTCCTCTTATCCGCCTTTTTTGTCCCTTGTCGGGTTGGGCGGAACGTGCGTTTTTTGCCTGCGACAGGCTTATTTGGTTGCCTTTAGCCTTATAGGCCAAGCCCGTTGCGGTGCAAAGCTCATCAAGAATTTGCAGAGCAGGCCGCCCGTCAAGGTTCACCTTCACCCTGTTGGGCATCATCTTTTGCACCTCGGCGTTGTAAACGAACACGTAATTGCTGTTTCGCTCAATGTAGTTGAGCACGTTTCCAACAGTGGCCGCGCTGTTGTTGGCCGTGTTGGCGGCTGGTTGCCCATGCTGTGTCGTTGCCTGTGTGGGCAAAGCCATGCAAATGGCAGGCGCGAGCAGCACTAGGACCGACAGGTAGCGTAGGGCGATGCCCCAACGCCACGTCTTGAAGTATACGTTTTCTCTCATGGGGTGTTGTGTTAATGTCGTTATTATAATGTTTCCGAATAGATGGTTTAGGCGCACACTCCTTGTATATGTAAGGTGTGCTTCTATTAATTATGTCGTAAGGGGAAGGGAAATGTATAGGTGGAATATGAAAAAAAAGCCTCACCCCCACCCCTTTCTCTATAGGGGAGAGGGGAGCGAATGGCTTTGCCGCTTGTGTTTTTGCTTTAGCGTACGCCAGTTCGGGATAAAAACGCAAACCTTGCCAAACTTATCATCACAACGCGTTTGTTGCTTGCGAAGTTGTAAAACACGTAATTTGTAAAATTTCTGAACCAAAATTTAACATTATGAGTGGCATCGCAGCTCACCAACTGCCCCTCTGGCTGCAAATAATCCATTCTCGCGCGAGTTGAACATGAAGAAAACAAATCGACTTACACACATGGGAACAGGCCATTTTTGCCGATTTTGCCGCTATTTACGGCAAAACGTCATGCAAAGTGATGCATTTAGCTGTGCTATTTGCATGAAAAAGCCTTGCTAAATGCATGAAAAAGCTCAGCTATTTCATACAAAAAGCGATGCTAAATGCTGCATTTTGCTGGATTACGAATGCAAAACGGGTTATAGGCACGCACTTAAGGCTTCGTATAAGCAGCAAGTTTGAGGCTAAAGCAGATGGAAATGAGCCTTAAATGCTGAAAAAAGCATGCCAAAGGCACAAAAAAGCAGAAGCGGAAAGCGGTGGAAGGTGACAATCTAGAGAAGCAAAACGTGGCAAAATGCCGCATCTACCCTCCTCCTTTCAACAAAAAGCACGCTCGGGAACAATGGAAACGCATGCTTTTTTAAGCAAAATCCCCTAAGATTTTTCTAGAAAAGGAAGCGGAAACGACCGTGTCTTGTAAAGAAAATACAAAAAAATGTACCCCTGAAATCGCGGTAAAGCAGAATGGTTATTCCCTGAAATCGTGGTAAAGTAGAATAGTTATTCCTCGTTGCGATGCAGCATTTTGTGGCAGTTGGGGGGTAAGACATGTTCTTTTATGGCAGCTGCCTTTTTTGCGGTAGTTGGCATAATGATTTCTTTTTATCTGGAACTGGCGTATTTTTGGGGTTTTATGGGGGAGATTGCGTTTTTAATGCCGAATAATTTTGCCGTAGTTTACTTATTCGTTATCTTAGTGATGAAGTTAAAATGATGGCTAAAAGAAAGTATGTGCGGCAGATAGTGGTCTTCGGAAATTAGTTTAAAGACTTTAAGAAGAAGCTGCCCAAGACGGCTTAGAGTAAGATATACCAGGTGTTCTTGTACATCATGACCTTGCAGTTTATACCCAATAATTTCTTAAAAAGCATTGAAGGTGTGCCGGGCTTGTTTGAAATGCGTGTAGAAGATAAAGGAAACATATACCTAATATTTTGCTGTATGGACAAAGGAAACCTTGTTGTTCTCTTTAATGCCTTTCTGAAGTAAACGCAGAAGACGCCGCAACAAGAGATAGAACGGGCTAAACGGATAATGAATGAGTACTTAAAGTCGCAAGGAGGAAAATAGAATGAAGAAGGAAACGAAAGAAAACATGATGCTCACACCCGTAGAAGTGCTTATAACAGAGGATTTTGGGGTAGATGGAACCGCTGAACGTGCGGCCTTTGAAATGAGTGTGGACGCTTTCATTCTGGGTGAACGGCTGAAAGAAGAGCGTAAGAAATCGGGACTTACACAGGCACAATTGGCTGCAAAGATAGGTACAAAGAAGAGTTATATCTCTAGAATAGAGAACGGGCATGCTGATGTGCAGCTGTCTACGCTGTTCCGTATCTTTGCAGGACTAGGTAAACGCGTGTCATTGTCGGTTCAGTAAAAACGCCTTTTGCTTTTGGTGTTCACCATATAGCCTAAAAAAATGACCCGCACAGTGGCCGGCGTTCACGCCATTGCCAGCCAAGTGCGGGTCTGTGGAGCGTTAAGCTCCGTTTTGTTTGTGGAGTTGAGCAAAATGCTTTGTGGGTGTTA
>CAJPTO010000127.1 GCA_905373605.1 uncultured Prevotella sp. | reverse complement strand
GTTTCCCCCCTAACTCATGCCATTCAGCCTCCCCTTGTCTGCCTTAAACGATGCCTTTTCCGATCATCGTCCTGCAAAATGATGCATTTAGCAAGGCTTTTTGCATGAAAAAGCAGTGCTAAGTGGTGCATTTAGCTAAGCTTTTTCATGCAAATCGCACACCTTTTTGCGGCACTTAGCACGAGTTTTGTACCAAAGGGCAGGCTAAAAGGGGCAAAATGGTGTGCCAGATGCCGATTTCACCCTTCAATTCCTCACGCCAACCCCATGCAAGAATGAAATATTTGGGGACGATGGGGAAATAATGCCGCGCGAAGGCAGCCATAATGTTAAAATTTATGCCGTTTTCTTTACTTCGCGAAAGCGAAGCCCAGAAGAAAAAGTACCATCGCACATGCACACTTTCATTAAACATCACGTGGAAAAGCACGGATAAAAAGAACAGCTGAAGAGAAAGCTGATGCAGTGAAGCCGACATCGGTGTAATGGTTTATTGGCATACGCTATTCCAAGTACATTTCGTGTTGACTGCATCTCATTGAGAGCATGCTACCGAAGGCATTGATTACTCCTCAACCTGTTGGTTTGCCAACGAATAAGTCAACACTTTCAACGCCAAGTGCCTCCGTTTTGTTCGTATTGCGAACTCTTCTCTCCCAATAATACGAATTGTAAGAAAATAATTCCATTAAGTTTGCTAAACTTGTAAAAATGTTTTACCTTTGTACCTACTAACTTGGCGGAGAAGGCCAAAGGCGTTCAGGCCTACCACAAAACACCTTTCCTGCCTACCACTGACAGCACTTGCACGCCCCTGATTGGGCTGCGGCGTCGCTTGTGCATAAAGGATGTGCCATGAACACAGCACCCTGGTGAGAATGATATGGGGCTTATACCCCCATTAACAGAGAATTAGAGCCATTGAGAACACTGCTCTGAAAGATTTAATTGCAAAGGTCATGAAACACAAAACGACAACAACACAATGCGGAACATATCCATGCTTGCATGCACACGCATGGCTTTCACCATAGCGGCTATGGTTAAGGGCGGTTCTAACAATTGCCTTTGCTTGATTGATTGTTTTTTTAGCCGAACCGCTTTCGTTTACGACTGGACGAGATGGTGCATCATGCCACCTAAGAACGTTAACGAAAGATGCCTGACAAAAGCGAAATGACGGCAAAGAGCAACATAATGAGAGCGGAAATGGACTTATGCACGGATTTCCTAGAACCTGCCTTAAGCGTGACGGCAACGCAATGACGCGACATTGAGGTGCGACAGCCCTAACCAGCTATTGATGCCGGATGCCCGACATGGAGAGTCTTGGGAGGCTTGGGCGTGTGCATCGCCAGGCCACTTGCAACGCAAAAAAGGACACGGACAGGCAAAAATGTAATGGCAGAATGGCCGAATGCCGTGCCAAGTATGTGGAAAGGCGCACGAAAACGCACACATGGACGTTAACAAACGCCATTATTATAACACTCTTATTTATTAGTAACATGAAAACATTCAGATTTATATGCATAATGCTGGTGCTTTGCGCGATGACCTTAAGGGGTTTTTCGTACACCAACAACCAAATAGTGACCTTCAATGGGCTTCACTATAAGGTGGTTTCTGCCGCTGAGCACACGCTCGCATTCATTGGAACAGATGGAACTAAGGCAGGAACACTCACTTTGCCAGCCACCGTTAACGACGGAAAGGACGTAACCTTTAAGGTAACAACCTTAAGTTATAATCCTGGATACCTCTGCACAGAGGTCACAGCCCTAAAATTGCCGGGAACAATCGAGCGGATCGAAGACTTTTGCATCGCTTGGGCACACCTCAACACGATGAACATACCGGCATCCGTTACGTATATCGCTGACTGTGCATTTGCTAACCTGGGCCATGCACCGAGATTTAACGTCGAAACGGGGAACACGCATTTTGAAAATGATGCAAAAGGCGCATTGTTCACCAAGGGATGTACTGCACTTTATTCCATCCCGTCTAACATAAGCCTAGAATCCGGAGGGATTTATCGTGTGGACAGCAGGGTGAAAACCATCCACCGAGCAGCTTTCTTAAATGTAAACGGACTTAAAAAGGTGGTGTTACCCAAAAACTTGTTTAGCATCTCGTATGGCTTTTTCACCATCTCGCCCACCGAGTCGCTTGAAGCTTTCGACATCGCACCCGGGGGCAACACCAAGTTTAAGGTTATTGATGGGGTGCTTTTCGAGGATAAGAAGCTGGCTGTGTACCCACGCGGGAAAACCACACAACACTATACGGTGCCAAAAGGCATAAAGACAGTGGAGCATTATGCCATTTCAGACAACAGTCACCTGCTGAGCATCGACTTCAATGAAGTGACAACCCTTAAAAGTTCTGCCGTTTACAATGCCAAGGTAATCACCACGATAACCATCCCCAAGAACATCAAGAAATATAACCTGGCTTCACAGGAGGGAATGGCAGAGGGATGCTTCGAAAGTTGTCCCAATGTGACAAGCTACAATGTGGGGAGCAACCCCAATTTCGTTAGCTTAGATGGTGTTCTCTACTCAACAGACGAGAGCACGCTGTATTTCTACCCCGCAAACAGGGCTGGAAACACATACAACATCTCAACAAACGTTACAAAAATCGCAGATCGCGCTTTCCAAAACGCAAAAAACATCACACAAGTATACATTCCTGCCGCCGTGCTTTCCATCGGTAGCGAAACTTTCAGGGGCATGGAGAACCTCACGAAAGTTACTTTCGACCCGAACTCGAAAGTGAACAGCATCCAAGCATTGGCTTTCAGGGGATGCGGAAAGCTCAAAGAGGTTACGCTGCCCAAAGAGCTGGGCTATCTCGCCGCAGTTTTCTATGAGTGTGGCGCCCTCGAAGTGATTAATGTGCCAGATAATTCGAAGCTGTACGCAATAGCTGCTTTCGCATTTGCCACTAACCGCAAGCTGAAGGCGTTCAACTTCATGGGCAGTAGCAAGTTGCAAACAATTGGGACCAACGTGTTTGCCAACCTAACGCTGCTCAAAGAGATAAAAATCCCCCAAACGGTTAAAACCATATCGGCAAATGCGTTCATTGGATGTTCAAGCCTGCGCACCGTTACGTTCCATCCCGATGCACTGATAGTGAAGATTGGGGAGGGGGCGTTCGCAAATTGCGGCATCACAAGCATCAACATTCCCAAGAATGTGCAGACTATTGAACGCGAAGCTTTCATGAACTGTCAGGCCTTGACCAAAATACATGTCACAAAAGCCACTACCAACATTTCGCCAGAGGCGTTCAAGGAATGCTCAAAGCTTACGGAGATTAATGTAGACCGAGACAATGTCAAGTATGCAAGCGTTGATGGATACTTGTTGTCGAAGGACAAAGAGGAATTGAGGATTTTCCCACCAGGAAAAGCCAACGACCACTTCACGCTCTTGCCACCTTCCATCACCAAGATTGGCGAGTACGCATTCTACCATTGCTCAAAGCTGAAGAACGTAACCATACCCAACAAGGTGAAGCGCATCGGCAAACGCGCATTCGGACTTTGCGAAAATCTCAACACCATCACTTTTCTTTGTGATGAGATGATATTGCCCAGTGACATTGCACAAGGTGGCAACGATGCTGCGTTCGATGCAGACGAACCTGGAAAGAAAAAGATGGGTAAGATTGACATCTATGTACGCACCAGTCAGTTCGGAGCATATCAAGGCGTTAACTTCTATAAGAAATTCCGTTCGATTAACCACTCTATTAACGTTGGGACGGAAGAGTATATCGCCGTGTCGGACAATACCGCCGCCATGCTTAGCACCACCAGCACCGACTTCACCTTCGTACTTCCCACGGAGTTTACCTTCGGGAGCAAAAAATACAGGGTTAGCCTTATTGGCGATTTCGCTTTCGAGCATGCTGCGCCCGATCTTAAAGAGGTGGTGGTGCGCAAAAACGTGGAGTATATCGGTGCGAAGGCGTTTGTAAGGCCGGGAAATCCGCTTAAAGCCGTGTTCTTCCTCGAAACAAACGCCTCGAAGAGCATGCTTAGCACCACGCGCTTCGCCTTGGACGAGACAGGAAAAGACTATAGCGAGTTTGCTGATGGCACTGCCATATACGTGAAGAAGTCGGCCGTAGATGCTTATAGGAATGCTTGGACGAAATACACCTATAACGATGTTACGCAAATGATGGAGAAAAGCCCTTTCGACTTCACGCAACTGATTGATTATCGCATCAAGGACGTGAAAATAACAAAGAAGTACGCCACGTTCGCACGTGAGTTCGATGTGGACTTCGGCGATTGCATCAGTGAGAACGGTTCGCGCGTCGCCGCTTTCGTTGCTGGAAAGAAAGTGGAGTGGGGAAAGCCCGATTATGGCAACGCAACTTACCGAATACGAATGACAAGCATCGACAAAAATGGCGGCGATGCTGGTTCGTATGCATACATCCCTGCAGAAACGGGCGTGCTGTTGAAGGTTATCGACAACAATGTTGCCACCAACAACGCTTTCTATTATACGATAGGTGAAAAAGACAACGTGAATTTTACTGTCAACAGCAATGTCATGAAAGGTGTAACGGGCAAGAACACCACGCTGTTGCCCCTGAAACCTGCATCTTACTACGTGATGCAAGGGGGAACGTTCAGGCAGGTTAAGATGCCGATAACCAAATTCCCCGTGCACAAGGCCTATATGAAAATAAATAAACCGGCTGGTGCAAAGTTGGCGTTGCAATTTGATGATGATGACGAAACCTTCGACATCGATGAAGAAACCACCACGGGTATCAAAGATGTGGCAACCGATGGAGCGGAAACAACAGACGATGCCTACTATAATCTTAACGGACAACGCGTGGATAACCCACAAAAGGGCATCTTTATTCACCGCGGAAAAAAAGTGATCCTTAAATAATGCTTAACGAAATGGAAAAGAGAACGTACATAAAACCAGATGCCAAGCTGCAAAACTTGGCCCTGGAGCATGTGATGATTGGCGCAAGTCCTGGAGTTGGAGGTCCTTTCGACCCTGGCAAGGAGATAGAAAGCAAGGGTTATGACGCATTCGACGAAGAGGAGGAAGACGGGATGAGCCAAGAAGATAGGCTGCCCTACGTGGGTTACTAGCTGTTTAGGACGAAAGTGCCGATAAGGGATGTGCCATGCAAGCATGCTTAGTGCCTTGCCAGCCTGTTGGATTGTTGTTTTTTCAAGGGATTGTTGCCAAACAGGATAGAAAATGGAAAGTCATTGGAGCAGCGCAAGCAAACAAGCAATCCTCACGCAGAGGGAAAGGAGGACGCGAAGACTACGTTTAGACGAGGGTTGAAACTAAGGGTTGGGGGCGGAGAACGCGGAGATTGATGCTTTATAGCCAAGAGAAATGCTTTCGGAAAACTGCTCTTAGGAGGATGCAACATGTGCATGACAGCACATTAATTCCGCTTCGTGTTTCTTGTATTGCCTAGAACAACAAGCTCCGTTTCCTCAAAGTGTAGTGTTTTTCTCTGTTCAACAAGACCACCGAAACCTCTACGCTCTCCCCTTCCTCTGCTTGAGGAACTTGTTAGCGGCATCTACGCACAGGTTGTATGATTATGGCAGAAGCTTTCCAAAAGCCTTTTTTGAACGGGAACAAAAGGCCATTGCACTGCCGTATGAGCCAAGAAAAAGTGGATAAGGGCTTGTCATGCTTGTGCATAAAAGCCCCTTTGGGGCAGCTAGGCCAAGAAGAACATCACCATCATCTGCACGATAATCACACGAAGGAACATACCTAGGGGGTAAACCGTGGCGTAAGTAACGGCTGGCGTGTCGCCTTCGAGCGTCTCGCTTGCGTAAGTTAGGGCCATGGGATTGGCCATCGAGCCACAAAGGATGCCACAAATGGAACCGAAATCGAGCCGCTTGGTGCGCAAGGCGATGTATCCTACCAGCAAAACGGGCACTACGGTGAGCACGAAGCCCAAACCAACCCAAAGCAATCCCTCGGGGCGGATAACCGTTTCGAAGAAGTCTTGCCCTGCATCCAAGCCCAAACAGGCCAGGTAAAGCGACAATCCCAGCTGCCGAAGCATCAGCGATGCACTGCGTGTGGTGTAAGAAACAAGGCGGAAACGAGGGCCTATCGACCCCACAAGGATGCCCATCACAATGGGTCCACCTGCCAATCCCATGCGCACAGGGGCACTCATGCCAGGCAACATAAGGGGAATGGTGCCCAAGGCAAGGCCAAGAAGCATGCCTAAGAAGATGGCACCGAGGTTGGGTTCGTTGAGGGTTTGCACGGCGTTTCCCAGATAATGCTCCACGCTTTCCAGTGCATCGTGCTCGCCCACCACCGTTACGCGGTCGCCATATTGCAGGCGTAGGTCGTTTGTTCCCAAGAGCTTTGTGTCGCCACGTGTAACGCGGCTCACGTTCACGCCGTAGGTATTGCGCAGTTGCAGCGAACCAAGCTTCTTGCCATTGAGCATGGGGCGCGTGATAACCACCACTTTCGACTCCACTTTCTTATCAATGTGGTTCCAATCTATCTTCTCCTTGTTCCAGTCTTTGTCCACCTTTTTGCCCAAAAGCAGTTCCATTCCGCCCACCTCATCATCGGTTGTCACAACCAGCACGTTGTCCCCACATTTCAGTTTTGTGGTAGAAACAGGCACGATAACCTGCTCGTTGCGCCATATTCGCGACACAATAAACCTTATGTGCGACATTTGTGCAATCTCGGCCAGCGTCTTTCCGTCAATAGCTTGGTTCACAATCTCGTATTGGGCGATGAAAGTATGGTCTTCGTCTTGCGGCGAATGCGGCACAAGGTCTTCGGGTTTAACAAAGAATTTGCGTAGGAAAATCATGGCAAAGATGACGCCAAGCACACCAAGGGGATAGGCCACGGCACAGCCAAGGGCGGCGCTTCTGGTGGAGAAACCGAAGTTTTCAAGTGCTTGTTGGGCTGCTCCTAGGGCAGGAGTGTTGGTAACGGCACCGCAAAGAATGCCCACCATCGTTTGCAAAGGCACGTTTGTGACCTGTGAAAGCACAAGGGCGAGGATGGTTCCCACGGCTATTACGGCAAATCCCCAAAGGTTGAGGGAGATGCCTTCCTTACGAAGCGAACCGAAAAAGTTGGGTCCTACGTGCAAGCCAAGCGTGTAAACGAAGAGCACAAGGCCGAATGTCTCAGCATAATCCAGCATCTTTGGGTCGATGTCTAGCCCCCAATGGCCTGCGATGATGCCGATGAAGAACACGAAAGCCACGCCAAGCGAAATGCCCTTGACGTGTATCTTGCCTAGAATTAGGCCCAAATAGCATATCAGCGACAGCACAACGACGGTCTGAAGGGCTGAATGCGTTGAGAACAGGCCGTTAATCCAATCCATGTAACTTATTTATTTTGATATCCTCTTGCAAAGGTAATGCAAAGGTGGGGAATGGCAAAATGTTGGGCGGAAAAAGAAGTTGTTTGGGGAAGTTAAGGAGGTAGTAAGGTAATAAGTAGTGAGGTTGTGAGTAGTAAGGGAGTAAGTAGTAAGGTAGTAAATAGTAGGGGAGTAGGTAGTAATGGGGTAAGTAGTAAAGTAGTAAGTAGTAGGGGAGTAGGTAGTAATGGGGTAAGTAGTAGGGGAATAAGTAGTAATTTATTTCATTTTGGGATAGAAATAGTTGTTGGTATAACATCCTTTTGTCCTGAATCGGCATAAGTAAAGATTAAAAAAATGTGGCAATTAACTTTGCAAAGTGATGGAGTTAGCAGGGCTAAAAGCGCAATGAAATAAGGCAATATTGAGGTGGTAAATGGCTTACGGCGAACAGTTGGGTATTGAATGTTGGCGCAATAAGCTGTCTTGGTGGGTGATAAGGTTACAAGTGATGATGAGAATAAGGCGTTTAGCACGGCTTTATGTGGGGGATTTGCAGGTGTTGGCGGTGCAAATAGATGGGTGTTGAACCTCTTTTTAAGGACGTTTGATGTTGGTAAACGGTTGATGGATAGCGTATTTGTTGGGCGATGACAGCTTCGGCAGTGACAAGAAGCCATGCCGTTAGGGGTGAAATAGTGCCGCGTTCTGTTCGTGTCGAACACTTTTGGCATGCCCGACATGAAAAAATTATAATAGATTTGCGGCCGAGAGGTCAGAATTTGCGTAGGAAAAGAAAGAGGGGAATGCCTGCCACAGGCGTGCAGAGCGCACAGAGCAAGCAAAAATATACTTTCACTTTCCAATTTTCACGGCGCGTAAAAAGCGGCATTAGCACAGGTGCTATGATGCAAGAGAGGAGCTGTGTAACTGTCATCGAGCGTAGTATTTAAGATTTTGTTCTTAGAACAGCGCATTTTGGACACGTGCAAAAGGCGGGCGATGGCACGCTGGTTTGCATTGCTGTGGCACGAAACGCGCGTTTCTAATTACGCGAAGAGAAGCCCTATTTGCGCAGCTAATTGTCGTTCACGGTATGTTGAGCTTTTCAGTGGCAACGACTTCTTTCGTTTGTTGCCGCTAAGTTACGAATAAATTTTACATTTTACCAGCTTTTCGGACAATTTTTTAGTTGGCGACTTCATTTTTAACATTTCAATAAGGTAGTCAC
>CAJPTO010000126.1 GCA_905373605.1 uncultured Prevotella sp. | reverse complement strand
GTTTATTTTATTTAGCATAGCCGTTTTCCTGATCATCATCTTGGCACTGGTGGTAATGCTCTTGGTCGCCAAGAAATACCTTTCGCCTAGCGGCAAGGTCGTAATCACCGTTAACGGTGATAGGGAACTTACTGTAGACCAAGGCAATAACGTGATGGCCACACTCAACGAGAATGGTATTTTCTTACCTTCGGCTTGTGGTGGAAAGGCCAGTTGCGGACAATGCAAGCTCCAAGTGATTGAGGGGGGCGGAGAAATACTCGACTCCGAACGCTCGCACTTCTCGCGAAAAGAGGTGAAAGACCACTGGCGACTGGGTTGCCAATGCAAGGTTAAAGGCGATTTGCAGGTCAAAGTGCCCGAAAGTGTGTTGGGTGTGAAAGAGTGGGAGTGCACCGTCATAAGCAACAAGAATGTGTCGAGCTTCATCAAGGAGTTCATTGTCGAATTACCCCCAGGGGAGCATATGGACTTTGTGCCGGGAAGCTACGCGCAAATCAAGATTCCAGCTTACGAAACCATCGACTACAACAAGGATTTCGACAAGAAAGACATCGGCGAAGAGTACGTGCCTGTATGGGAAAAGTTCGGAATATTCGACCTTAAGGCGCACAATCCCGAAGATACCATCCGCGCTTATTCAATGGCCAACTATCCGGCAGAGGGCGATCGCATCACGCTTACCGTGCGAATTGCCACCACACCGTTTAAGCCACGCCCCGAAGTGGGCTTCCAAAACGTGCCGACGGGTATCGCCTCGAGCTACATTTTCTCGAAGAAACCTGGCGACAAGGTGGTGATGAGCGGTCCGTTTGGCGATTTCCATCCCATCTTCAACTCGAAGAAAGAGATGATTTGGGTTGGTGGTGGCGCAGGTATGGCACCCCTTCGCAGTCAGATTATGCACATGCTTAAGACCTTGCACACACGCGACCGCGAGATGCATTACTTCTATGGCGCACGCAGTCTTAGCGAAGCTTTCTTCCTGGAAGACTTCCATGAGCTGGAAAAAGAGTATCCCAACTTCCATTTCCACCTCGCTCTCGACCGTCCCGACCCCAAAGCCGACGAAGCCGGTGTGCCTTATACGGCTGGTTTTGTACACGAAGTGATGTACAACACTTACCTTAAGGATCACGAAGCACCCGAAGACATCGAGTTTTACATGTGCGGACCAGGCCCAATGAGCAAGGCTGTGCAGAACATGCTCGACAGCATTGGCGTTGAACCAGAGAGCATCATGTTCGACAACTTCGGATAAGCACATGCACTACATGTGTTCTTAAACCGAACATTATATCAGAATTGCAAAACACCGCATGGCGAATGCATCCACATTCGTTGTGCGGTGTTTTCGTATTTGCCAATAAAAGGCTACCTTTGCACAAACTTTCAGGATATGATACAAGCATTGTTTTTCGACATCGACGGCACATTGGTCAGCATGAACACGCACACCATCCCCACAACGGCTGTCTCGGCCATTGCTCAAGCCAAGCAAAAGGGCGTAAAGGTGTTCATTGCCACGGGCCGACCATTTTCCATCATCAACAACATCGATGCCATTCTGCCCTTTATCGATGGTTATCTCACCTGCAATGGTGCGCATTGCATCGTGGGCAACGAGGTGGTTTATCACCAACCCATACCCGAAAATGATGTCGACATCATTCTTCGCGATGCCACAGAGCAAGATTATTCTTGCGTTGTGGTGGGCGCAAACCAAGTTACCACCTACAATTATAAAGACAACATCGACCGCATTTTCAGGCGCAAACTCGACATTCACGGCATTGACTACCACTTGCCGCTAGCCCAAGTGATGCAACATGGCATCTTACAGCTAACGCCTTTCGCAACCGAAGAGCAAGAAAAACAGTTGATGCCACGTATCCCCAACTGTGTTTCGGGTCGTTGGCATCCCGAGTTTATGGATGTCACATCGCGTTTGGCCGACAAGGGCAGAGGATTAACTGCCATAGCCCAGCACCTTGACATACCCATTGAAGCCTGTGCTGCCTTTGGCGATGGCGGAAACGACAAGAGTATGGTGCTTGCAGCTGGTGTTGGTGTGGCTATGGGCAACGCAGGCGATGACCTTAAACATGCTGCCGACTACGTAACAACACACATCGACGACGATGGCATCATGAATGCCATGCAACATTTGGGATTGGTTTAACGCCTGCTCGCTTCTTTTTTACGTGCAACCTACAACAGATGTGCCTACAACCGCAGCGCAGCGGTCTCGTTGTTAGCTTAGAGCAGGATGCGCATCGACCGATCCTCCCAGGAGTTGCCCCCACATGAAGCGGAGCAAGTACTTTCCCGTTATCTCGTTAACATGTCCATCCGCCCATGTCCCAATTATCTGCGCCTCCATAACAGTATGAGAACGATGGGCTGGTGTCATGCTTTCAAGCTGCACCCTCTGTGCAACGCAACGCCCAAAATCATAACCTTGATACTAAACCCCAAACATACGCGACTGTTTCTCGGAGCATGGAAGGTGTTAACAAAGTATCTCTATGATAAGGAGTTTGCCGACAGAGGATATATCACGCAAAAGTTCTTTGAGGTTGTCTTCAATCAATCCTTCCACTTTGTCCACGAGCTTAGGTCGAACATGAAACCTAATTCTTGTCCTTGTGTGACAAGATGATGGTTCGTAGGCGTTATGCATCGTCAAACAGATTTGTCCTTGGAAAATAACTGCCAGTGAACGACATCGCATTTGCTACCATCTTGTGGTGGCACCACTGGCAGATAGTTCAGTACAAGCATGTTTGTAGCCACACTACAAGTGCCTTGTAGCCACACTACAAGCATCTTGTAGCCGCAGTACAAGACCCTTGTAGCCACAGTACAAGCAGCATTGTACTGATAAACGAGGTGCAACTGGTTGAAAAACGAGGTTGTAAAACCCATAGTGCTTGACTACTTATCCAAACATAATTGGATTTTCTTGCTCCCTAATCTCGTGAGCGTAGCATTCTTTTCCTGATTTCTCTATGCGACTAAGGCCTCCCCACGCTCCTTTGTACACGTGCAAGGACATAACAACCACACGTTTGTACATGTCGTAATTTTAGCTGCATTTATTCCAAAATCATTTCTTTTTGACAATCATAGAATGCATTAAATAATTGCTAAAGACCCAAACCTGCCTTGTCCATTCACGCCATCGCACCGAACACAACTTCCTCATCAATCTCTGTGCCACAGTGGCTGCATACTGTTTCTTCGAGAATAAGCTAGAGATGCCACCCGTGCGCATTGAAAAGCGTAAACAAAGGGAACTCTTCTAGGCTAATCCTTATCCCAAACTGGCGAGCAAACTGGCATTCACACCATGTCCCTCCCTGCTTGTTTGGATGATGTTTTGTTCAAAAGATGGTTGTTGTAGTGGTTCAGTGGTACAGAATTAAAGAATAGTCTGCAATAAATTCTAAAAATCATTGTTCATTCTTTCAAAATCGTTATCTTTGCAGTAACCAATTATTGGAAGAACAATGACAAAAGCAATTATCAGATACCTTTTCATGATGTTTGTGGCATTTCTTTGCACCACAGCAGTGGCGCAGAACTTGAAATGGCGCGACATGTACCAAGTGAAGAAGAAAGATACCATTTTCGGCATCGCCAAAAGTTTCGGCTTGACAATTGAAGAACTCATCAATGCCAATCCCGAGATGAAAGTGGCGGGCTACGAATTGAAGAAAGGCGATTACATTTTCATTCCATATCCCTCTAACGCCCCCTCAAAGCAATCTGCCGCCACGCCAAATGCCAAGCAACAGTCACAAGGCACTTCAAAAAATCCCGTTCAAGCACAGGCATCACGCACCATAAAAGTGGGCATCGTGTTGCCGCTTCACGACGTGGATGGCGATGGCAAGCGCATGGTGGAGTATTACCGTGGCTTCCTTATGGCTTGCGACAGCCTGAAGCAACAGGGCTATTCAATAGACATCCATGCATGGAACGTGCCCATTGATGCAGACATTCGCCCCACATTGCAAAACGCCAGCATACGTAATTGCGACATTATCTTCGGTCCATTGTATACCAAACAGGTGAAACCCCTATCCGACTTCTGCAAGTCGGCTGGCATAAAGATGGTCATTCCCTTCAGCATTTGGGGCGATGAGGTGAGCCGTAACCCCGAAATCTTTCAGGTTTACCAATCTACGGATGAGCTGAACAACGCGTCGATAGACGCTTTCATTGAGCGTTTCGGCAACCAGCATCCCGTATTCATCGACTGCAACGACTCGACAAGCAAGAAGGGCATCTTCACATTCGGGCTTCGCAACCGGCTTAACGCCCGTGGTGTGAAGTATAGCATCACCAATTTGAAGTCGAGCGAAGAACTTTTTTCCAAGGCTTTCAGCCGCACACAGCCCAATGTTGTGGTGCTAAACACTGGCCGTTCGCCCGAATTAACAGTGGCTATGGCCAAGCTAAGGGGGCTGGTGGCCAGCAATCCAGGGGTAGTGGTGTCGCTTTTCGGCTATACCGAGTGGTTGATGTACACACGAAACAACCTTGATAACTTCTATAAGTTCAACGCCCACATCCCTACCACCTTTTATTATAACCCACTTTCCGCTCGTACCCAGAATTTGGAAAGCAGTTATCGTCGCTGGTTTGGCTCAGAGCCGATGTACGCTTTGCCCAAGTTTGCGCTCATGGGGTACGACCATGCCCAGTTTTTCATTCGTGGCATCCATAAATACGGCAAGTCATTCAACGGCAGCAAGGCTCAACCCGTTTACACAACGGTTCAAACCCCGCTTGTCTTCAGGCGTGTGGGTTCAGGTGGAATGCAAAACCATGCTTTCCTGCTGGTGCATTACACCACGGACAAACGGATTGAACTAATCAATTATTGACACATGAAGACAAGAACATTGGCTATTGTCGTAGTTTGTTTCGCCTCCGCGTTGGTGTGCAAAGCCCAGATAGGGGCTTACCGCAACAATTTCTCCATAGGTTTTAACGGTGGCTATGTGTTAAGCAATGTAGGCTTCAGTCCTCGTGTAGACCAAGGCTATCATGGCGGCATAACAGGCGGTTTGTCTTTCCGCTATGTGTCCGAAAAATACTTCAACACCATTTGCTCCATCTATGCGGAAGTAAACTATGCCTCGCTAGGCTGGAAGCAAGACATCCGCGACTTGCAGGGAAATGCCGTTGTGAACGCCACCACCGGCTTGCCCGAGGAATACAGCCGCACCATAAATTACGTTCAGGTGCCCATCTTTGCGCATCTGGCATGGGGTAGGGAGGAACGTGGTATGCAATTCTTCTTCCAAGTGGGGCCACAGATGGGGGTATATCTCAGTGAGTCTACTAAAACCAACTACGATGTTTCTACCCGAAACCTCACCGACAGGGCCAACAAAGTAACCGAACAAGAGACAATGCCGGTGGAACGTAAGTTCGATTACGGCATTGCTGTGGGCTTAGGTATGGAGTACAGCCTTCCCCGTGTGGGTCATTTCTTGCTTGAAGGCCGTTATTATTACGGCTTGGGCAACATCTATGGTGACAGCAAGCGCGACTACTTCGGACGTTCCAACTTTGGCAACATCGTAGTGAAGATGGCTTACCTGTTCGATCTCTCGCGAACGGCCAAGCCATGAGCCAGCATGCCCATCACACAACAGCACGTTCTGCACATTGCAAAACCGTCAAAGAAAAAACAACAACTAAAATATCACTTATTAAAAACTAAAAATTAACAATTATGTTTGAAGGTCAACCGAAAGGACTTTATGCATTGGCATTAGCCAATACGGGCGAGCGCTTTGGTTACTACACCATGCTTGCTATCTTCACGCTTTTCTTGCAGGCAAAGTTTGGCTACACGGCAACAGAAACGTCGACAATCTTCGCCAGCTTCCTCGGGTTTGTCTATTTCATGCCCCTCATTGGAGGCATACTTGCCGACAAGTTCGGCTATGGCAAGATGGTAACATCGGGTATTGTCGTCATGTTTTTGGGTTATGTGCTGCTGGCCATCCCCACAGCAGCCGACTTCTCGGGCAAAGCGATGATGTTTGGTGCGCTGGCACTGATTTCTTGCGGCACAGGTTTATTTAAAGGCAACCTGCAAGTGCTTGTTGGCAACCTTTACGATGATCCCAAGTTAAGCTCTAAGCGCGACACGGCTTTCAGTCTTTTCTATATGGCCATCAACATCGGTGCGCTTTTCGCTCCCACTGCAGCCACAAAAATCACCAACTACGTCTTGGCAGGCTCCCATTTCACATACGAACCGCAGATACCATCATTGGCCCACCAGTTTCTTGACGGAACAATCAAGGCCGATGGCAGTGTGTTGCTCGAACAGTTGAAGGCCGCTCAAGGCTTTGCAGGCGACATGACCACCTTCTGCACTACTTACATCGCCGAGCTTTCTCGCGCTTACAACTATGGTTTTGCCGTTGCATGCGTGTCACTGGTGTTGTCGATGCTCATTTATGTGGTGTTCCGTTCCACCTTCAAACATGCCGATGTTAACACAAAGCAGAAAAAAGCCGACACTTCTGCGAATGCTCCCGCAGAGCAAGAACTGTCGCCTGCCGAAACCAAGCAACGCATCATCGCCTTGCTTTTGGTGTTCGCCGTAGTTATTTTCTTCTGGATGGCATTCCACCAAAACGGCCTCACGATGACCTTCTTTGCACGCGACTATACGGCCAAGTCGGTTGTTGGTCTTAATCGTTTAGGGTTCAACATCGTTAACTTGGTGCTCATTGTCGTGTCTGTTTACAGTGCGTTCGCCCTGTTCCAGTCCAAGACAAGTAAGGGGAAAACCATTGCTGGCATCGTTTTGCTTGCAGCAATTGCCGGTGTTGTCGCTAACTATTCAACACTAGAGGAAGAGATAAAAATTCTTCCTCAGATATTCCAGCAGTTCAACCCCTTCTTTGTCGTAGCTTTGACGCCAGTTTCTTTGGCAGTGTTCGGCTATTTGGCACGTAAGGGCAAGGAACCATCGGCACCGAGGAAGATAGGTTACGGCATGCTCATCGCAGCTTGCGGCTTCTTGGTGTTGGCCATTGCATCCATTGGTTTGCCAACGCCCACCGAAGTTAAGAACTCAGGCATCAGTGACAACCTACTTGTTTCTCCCGACTGGCTTATCTCAACCTATCTCGTGCTAACTTTTGCCGAGTTGTTGCTTTCTCCAATGGGTATTTCGTTTGTGTCCAAGGTTGCACCTCCCAAGTATAAGGGAATGATGATGGGTGGATGGTTTGTTGCCACGGCCATTGGTAACTATCTTGTTGCCATCATAGGCTACTTATGGGGCGACATGCAGTTGTGGATGGTGTGGAGTGTGCTCATCACCTGCTGCATCTTGTCGGCATTGTTCATCTTCTCCATCCTCAAGCGATTGGAAAAGGTTTGCTAATGCCTCTTTTCTTATGAGCATTCACTTGTTAGCCTTTACAAAGGCGCATTAAGTTATCAACGGATGTGAACACAGATCGTATTGCTTTTCTTTGTTCACATCCGTTTTCCTTTTCAATACAAACGGGCTTTATTTTGATTCGGCCACTTGCGATGCGCAAGTGTGTTTTCAAATACCATTCTTTTGTAATACTAGTAGAGGCTTTAAAACTTCCATATCAACTGCAAGTCGGCATCTGACACGTCTTTTTGCGTGGTGCTTTTTGCGTTTGGCTTAGCCTTTGGGATGTGAAAACGATGTGTGTAACCCAACTTGGCCATGAACAACAAGTGTTTGTTTATGGCCATTCGCCCAACAACAGCTGCGCGATAACCTTTGCCGAAGAACGAGGGAAAGAAGAAGTTATATCGCAATCCGCGTTCGTAAGTGTATATCCGGGTGTCAAAACTAGCCGTGTTGAAATAGCCCAGCAAGCCATCTACCTTCGTTCTTGCTGTTTGCCAACCAGCACTAACGGTGGTCATCCATCCGCTTTTAATGTCTTGTGTGCATATCATCACGCCGTCGGCCTGTATCTTGGCGTGCCAGCTTTCGGCGTTTAAGGCGTAAGCCAGTCGGCACCGGTTTTCCTTTTTGTCGATAACCTTGTGGCTGCCAGTTGCATTCTCTTGTTTCAGTTTCAGCCGGTAGCGCGCTGTAAGCGTGGAAATGCCATGCGTAAAGCTAACGTTAAGCATGTTGTCCCAAGTGGTAGACGACGTGGAAACGCGATAACGCGGTTGTGCGAAGTAAGCAAAGTCGGTGTAACCCCACACCAACCAGTTGCGTGCAGGCTGCCAATTCGCGCCCAGGTATATCCCGCTTTCGTTGTTTACGTGCCCACCTTCGCTGAAACTTCGCGCCATAAGTGCTTGATAGCGAAATGAGTAAAACCGCTGAAGCAACAGCGCGTCAAGCCTTGACGATAGCTTAAGGCTAATCATGTTGATGGTAGCCACGGCTTGATTTTTGTCTATAGCCGTTTCTCCAGCAATGGTTAACCGCCTGCTAAGATAGCCATAATCAATGCCGACGTTATAAAACTGGTGGCCGTGTGGCGCGAATTTGCGAAACGATTGAGCCGTGTCGGGGCGTAGTTCACGATTGAATGAGGTGTAAAGAGCCGTTATCCCGGCATGAAAACCATTACTG
>CAJPTO010000125.1 GCA_905373605.1 uncultured Prevotella sp. | reverse complement strand
TAATCTCAAAGTGCATGTCAATGGTTCGCGGTTTATCGAGAAGCGAATGCGAGAAAAGCCAATCGTAGGTCTTTTGCAGATAGAACAACCGTGCCAACAACCCATGCGAGCCGCCTTTCACCCAGTCGTAGCGCAGCAACTTGTCGTTGCCCTCCGCCTTTAGCTTGTTAACCACCACCTCCGATTGCTTTATGGACACTGCCCTATCGGCTGTTCCGTGCATAATCCACATTGGCACTTGCCCAATACCGCTTACATCACTTCGCGAACAACCGCCGCACAATGCCATAGCAGCGGCTATTTTATCGGGATACTCCGCCACAAAGTCCATTGTACCATAGCCTCCGAGGCTCATTCCCAATACATATACACGCGAAGTGTCTACCTTATAATTTGCTTTAGTCCACTCCAGCAATTCGTTAATTTTCTGTGGGTTCCATGCTCCGCCTGGATTTTGAGGCGCAACTACAATCGTAGGAATAATCTTACCCCTGTCAATGGCATCGAGTACACCATAGCGGCGAACCCGTTGAAGGTTGTTCCCACAAAGGCTGGCACCATGCAAAAAGATAACTAAGGGCAAGGGATGTTGATCCACTTCGTATTCTGTAGGCGTGTAAACCCAAAAGTTATACCCCTTTGGTATGACATTAACCTTGGTAACGAAATTTCCTTTGTCAGTTTTCTGAGCCAGACCCGAGAGGCACCAGCCGTACAAAGCCAACATCATTAACGTTTTTCTCATCTTCATGTAATTTACTGATACAATCTTCAACAGCGTGCAGTGGCGAAAAACCGCCCACGCTCTGCCCATATAGCAGGCATAACAAGACACACGCCCAAACATAACCTGCAAGCAGGCACATTCTTACTTCTTATATGGTATGGGCTGCATGGGTGGCGTGTTTAATCGCGGAAGAACGTAAGCCTTCATGCGACCGCTAATCACATCAGGATTTAGCGACTTAACCATTTCCTTAAAGCTGTCCATGTCCAAATAGTTTACCAAGACCACCGTTGCTTCCATGTCGGGATGTGTCTTAGCAAAAGCGAATGCAATGCTTTCACGCTTGCGGTAAAGCTCTAGTCCACGCTTACTGTACTTATCTTCAAGCGCTTCTGTCATTTTATTGGCTTGCAACAAACTATCGTGAGCTTGTGCCAAAACTGTCATCTCCAAATTAACGGGCTGCACGGCCTGCTCCACCTCGTTTAAATCGCGGTAAAACTTGCTGCCGCCGAAGTGATAGCCTTTGGCGATGTCGCCCTCAATCACCATCTCTTCGCCTGGAACGGCCAATGCATAAAAACCTGCATACCGCCCTTCTCGGTCGCGTGCGGCATCTACCACCTCCATTGAACAAACGCTGTCAAGCGGTAAGGTGAAGTCAAATTCACCATTGTTCGTATTTATTGTTGTGTCACGGAAAGTCACTTCCCCTTTCTCCATCATCATAAGGGAGAATAAGAGAGAGTCTTTCACGCCTGTTAGTTTGCCCCTAATGTGCAAGTTTTTTGCATCAGGCTGGTTGCATTGTGCAAGAAGCAAGGCCGAAAACGCCAGAAATGCCACCTGTTTGAATGTTCTGTTCATGTTATCTGTTTTTAAATAAAAATAAAAGTTTTCACCTAGAGGCCGAAAAAACGATGTGCATTGTTGTAGCAAACGTTTTCCACCAGCTTGCCGATTGCCTGCATGTCGGCAGGCAGAAGCCCTTTGGCCACATCGTTTCCCAAGAGGTTGCACAGCAAACGCCTAAAATATTCGTGACGAACAAGCGACAGCAACGACCGCGACCCGGTAGAGACACCTATGGAACGCCCCAATAAACCAAACCTTGAAAGGGCATCAATCTGCTCGCCCACATAGCCTGGCAAGGCATTAGACCACCACCCCATTCCGAATTGCAACTTTCCGGGTATGCCAGCTTCTTGGAAATTACCCATCATAGAGCAGAGCATGTCGTTGTCTGCAGGGTTCAAGCAAGTCAATATCGTGCGGGCCAGCTTGCCTCGAGTGTGCAAGTCGTTCAAGAAATGACTCATGGCGTGTGCCGTATAGGGTTCTCCAATCGAGTCGGCCCCAACGCCCTGCCCCAACGCTTCGTACAAAAGGGAATTGTTGTCGAGCAAGATGCCATAATGATATTGTTGCGTCCAGTTGGCGGCATGGTTCATTTCGGCCGTTAGTTTCAAGAAGCAATGTTTATATTGGCGCACCTCGCCACGCGAAAGGTCTTGTCCGCGCATGGCTTTTTCATAGACAATCTCTATCTGCGAGTCGGTATATTCCTCGTCGTAAAACTCTTCCAGCTGGTGGTCGGCCATGCAACAGCCGTTTTGCGCAAAGTAATCGTGTCGCTTTTGCAAGGCATCCACAAGGCCGTTAAAGGTTGAGATGTCTGTGTTTGTCACATCCCCCAGCTGCCTTACATAGGCACGAAATTCCCTTTTCTCGATGTTCATTGCCTTGTCAGGTCGCCATGTGGGCAGCATTTTCAGGTCTATGCCATCACTTTTCAGCTTTTGGTGATGTTCCAAGCTGTCGATGGGATCGTCGATGGTGCAGACACAGGCGATGTTGAAACGGCGCAATAGCGACTGCGCGCTCAGTCCCCCACCCTGCAGTTGCGCATTGCAAGCATCGAAAATGCGGCGTGCCGAATGTGCATTTAGAGGCTCGTTGATGCCGAACACCGCCTTCAAGGCAAGGTGCGACCATAGGTAAAGTGGGCTGCGCATAAGGAAAGGCATGGTTAGTGCCCACTGTTCAAACCGCTGCCATTGGTCAATATCCGTCCCCGTGCAGTATTTCTCTTCCACGCCATTTGCTCTCATGGCCCGCCACAGGTAGGGATTGTTGTCCATCCAGAGGCTTGTGATGGTATCAAATGTGCGGTTTTGTGCCATATCTTGCGGAGAAATATGGCTATGATAGTCTATCACGAGCGCATGATGTGCATGTTCTCGATACAATTCTTGGGCAAAAGTTGTCTCAAGCAAAAAATTATCGTCTATATTTTGCATGATAGATAAGTTTCTTTGTTGTGTTGTTTGCCGCAAAACAGAAAGGGTTAAAACACCTTTGGGCTACACTTTGCAGGCTATGTGTTGCAAAGGATAACACAATGAACAAAACCAGATGTTCGACACCCTTTGTTTACAACACGCAAATATACGTTTATTTTTTGATTTACGGAAGATTTGACGTATATTTGCAGCATAATTTAAGCATAAAAAATTGTCGTTATGGCAAGTTTCACATTTCAAAGAGCCAATAAGGTGCTGCTGATTTACACGGGTGGTACCATCGGGATGGGTAAAAATCCCACAACGGGCGCACTCGAACCGCTCGACTTCAACTACTTGGTAGACAATCTGCCTGAATTCAGGTACCTTAAGACGGGCATTGAGGTTTTCCAGTTTGCAGCTCCCATCGATTCTAGCGACATGGCCCCACGCTTGTGGGCACATCTTGTGGGCATCATTGCCGAGAACTACGACAATTATGACGGTTTTGTTGTGTTGCACGGAACAGACACAATGGCTTACACGGCATCGGCTCTTTCATTCATGCTAGAAAATCTTACCAAGCCTGTTGTCTTAACGGGAAGTCAGTTGCCCATTGGCCAACTGCGCACCGATGGTAAGGAAAATTTGGTGACAAGCATCGAATTGGCAGCAGCGCATCACAACGATGGAAGGCCGATGGTGCCAGAAGTGTGCATCTACTTCAGCGGCAAGCTGCTGCGCGGAAACCGCTCTACCAAGCAAAACGCTGAAGGTTTTAATGCCTTCGAGTCGTTCAACTACCCCTCACTTTGCGATGCGGGCATCAATTTCAACTTTCATCATCACGAGATTTTGAAGCCCAACTACAACTTACCCATGATTCCGCACACCGCATTAGACTCAAATCTAACGGTGCTTTCCATCTTTCCTGGCATACAAGAGAACATCATTCGCCACTTGATAGAAGCTCCCGAGTTGCGAAGCATCGTTATGCGAAGCTATGGCAGCGGAAATGCACCCCAACATCCGTGGTTGATGAAACTGCTAAAAGAAGCGTATAACCGTGGCGTTGTGGTGGTGAACATCAGCCAATGCATTGCCGGAAGTGTTGAGATGGAACGTTACGACACGGGATTTCAACTCAAGAGCGCGGGCGTTGTAAGCGGTTACGACAGCACCGTTGAAGCTGCACTGGCCAAGCTGATGTTCTTGCAGGGCATGTATCGCGACAATGGCACGGTGAGAAAGCTTATGCACAAGAGCATTGCAGGCGAAATATCGGTTTAGGCATGTTCTATAAATAGCCTCTACAGCCATTCTGCTTGCAATGTTGTTGTGGCATCCTGCGTCATATATAGTCACAAAGGAAATTTTGTTTGTTATTTCTTTACAAACTTATACCTTCTCTGCATCCTGTTCTAGAAATTTTTGAGGGAGATAAGCGTGTAAAAGCATGCGTTTCCCTTGCTCTCATATGTTCTTCCAGCTGGAACGGAGATGGAAAATGCGGCAATTTGCATCGTTTTGGTTCTCTAGATTGTCACGTTCACCCACTTTCGGCTTCAGCCTTTTTGTGCATTTTGCATGCGTTTTTCAGCTTTTACCGTACAATTCCATCTACTTCAACCTCAAATTTGTCGCTTATACGAAGCCATAAATGCGTGCCTGTAGCCCTTTTTTGCTTCATAATCAAGCAAAATGCAGCATTTAGCAAAGCTTTTTGTATGTGATAGCCGAGCTTTTTCATGCATATTGCAAGGCTTTTTGATGCATATTGCACAGCTAAATGCATCACTTTGCATGATGTTTTGCCGTAAATGGCGGCAAAAATCAGCAAAATGGCCTGTTTCCAAGTACGTAAGTCGATTTGCGTTCTTCATGTTCACCTCGCGTAAGAATGAGATATTTGCGGTCGTGTGCTCGGTTGGTGATTTGCGAACCTACTCACAATGTTAAAATTTATGCTGAATATTTTACTTTTTTGTTGTTTGTAGCTTTGCAAGCTACGTCAGTCGGAAGCCTTATTGTTTATATAAATTATGGTTGTCGCATGTTTTGTGAAAGTGGTTATTTACTCAAACGAGCAAGATTTTATTTTAGGGATTAACGAAAAATGTTGCCTTTCCGAACAACTATGCTCGAAAAGGCAACATTGAGAAATGGTTTGCAGGGCAGTATGCTTGTGTAAGATACTTGCGTTATGGTTTATGGTGCAAGCTTAAAGTGCGGGTTGCAAGGCCTCGGCCAATTGCTTATGCATGCTAGCGGCCGCCTTACGGCCGTCGCCCATAGCCAAAATCACCGTTGCACCACCGCGAACAATGTCGCCACCAGCATAAATTTCGGGTCTACTCGACTGCATTCCTTCGTTCACCACAATGGTATTCTTTCTTCCAAGTTCAAGTCCACGGATAGAATTGGGTACAAGTGGGTTGGGCGAAACACCAACAGCAACAATCACTTGGTCTACATCGAGCGTCTTTGTTACGCCTTCGATGGGTTGTGGACTGCGTCGGCCACTGGCATCTGGCTCGCCGAGCTCCATCACTTGCAGCACAGCAGCCTTCACGGCACCTTGTTCGTCAGTGAGATATTCAAGCGGGTTGTGCAGCGTTAGGAAGTCAATGCCCTCCTCTTTGGCGTGTTTCACCTCTTCAAGTCGGGCGGGCATCTCGGCTTCCGACCGTCTGTAAACCAGCGTAACCTCAGCTCCAAGGCGTTTAGCCGTGCGGCAAGAGTCCATTGCAGTGTTGCCTCCGCCCACCACCATCACGCGCTTGCCCAGATTGATGGGCGTATCGGTGTTGGGATTGGCGGCATCCATGAGGTTAACGCGCGTTAGATATTCGTTAGACGACATGATGTTGATGGCGTTTTCACCTGGAATACCCATGAAATTGGGCAACCCTGCTCCCGAACCAACGAAAATGCCCTTATAGCCTTGCGCTTCCAAGTCGTCTACCGAGATGGTTTTACCCACGATGCAGTCGGTAATGAAGTGCACGCCCATCTTCTTGAGGTTGTCTATTTCCACATCAACAATCTTGTTAGGAAGCCTAAATTCGGGAATGCCATACTTCAAAACACCGCCTATTTCGTGCAAGGCTTCGAACACAGTGACATCGTAACCATACTTAGCCATGTCGCCTGCGAAGCTCAATCCAGCAGGGCCAGACCCCACAACGGCTATCTTTATGCCGTTAGCAGGTGCCAATTGTGGAACACTTATGTTGCCGCTCTCGCGCTCATAGTCGGCTGCAAAGCGTTCCAAATAGCCTATGGCCACAGCAGGCTCTTTCATTTTGAGGTGTATGCAGCGGCTTTCGCATTGCTTTTCTTGCGGACAAACGCGGCCGCAAACGGCAGGCAGGGCCGATGTGTCCTTAAGAACCTTGGCTGCTGCAAGGAATTGTCCGCGCTCAATATTCTTAATAAATGAAGGTATGTTGATGCTAACGGGACATCCTTCCATGCAAGTGGGCTTTGCACAATCAAGACATCGCTTGGCTTCCAACAGGGCCAACTCCTTCGTCAAGCCCTTATTCACCTCTTCCAGACGCGAAGTGGCACGGTAAACAGGGTCCAGTTCGGGCATCTCTACGCGAGGGATGCTGGTACGTTCTTTGGGTTTCATGCTTGCGCGAAGCTCTTTCCGCCATTCTGCATTGCGGTCTGTCAGCACGTCAATGCCTTCTGTGGTAGGTTCAACGTCCATCGTGATAGACGCAGACACTTGCGCCGTACGTTCTTCCACCTGCTCGATGTGTTCGTTGTAGCGTTGAAGTTCTTCGCTTTCGGCCTTTTTGAACGTGCCCATGCGCTTGAACATCTCGTCCCAATCCACCAAAGCCCCGTCAAATTCAGGTCCATCAATGCACACAAACCTTGTTTTTCCGCCGATGGTAAGTCGGCAAGCACCACACATTCCTGTGCCGTCTACCATGATGGTGTTGAGCGAAACGTCTGTGGGGATGTTGTATTTCTGCGTGAGCAGGCAGCAAAACTTCATCATGATGGCTGGGCCAATGGCGAACGCCCTGTCGATGTGTTCGGCGTTAATAAATTTCTCCATGCCCACCGTTACCACTCCTTTTTCACCATACGAGCCATCATCGGTCATGATAATCACCTCGTCAGAACTCTGCCGCACTTCGTCTTCCAATATAATAAGGTCTTTCGAGCGTCCTGCCAGCACCGAAAGCACGCGGTTACCGGCAGCTTTAAGGGCTCGGATGATGGGCAGCATGGGTGCCACACCCACACCTCCGCCAGCACAAATCACCGTTCCGAAGTTTTCAATGTGCGTTGGGTTGCCCAGCGGTCCAACCACATCGGTGACATACTCGCCCTCATTGAGGTTGCACAGCTTGATAGACGACAGGCCAACCTTTTGCACCACGAGTGTGATTGTGCCCCGCGTAGTGTCAGCATCGGCAATGGTTAGCGGCATGCGTTCGCCTTTGCTGCCCACCCTAACGATAACAAAGTTTCCGGCCTTTCTGCTCTTGGCAATCAGTGGTGCCTCAATTTCAAAACGATACACCTTCTCGGAGAACTGTTCTTTTCTGATAATCTTATTCATGGCCTTGCATTTGATGTTGATTGTTTATGTTTTGTAAATATGTAAGTCGCAGGTTATATGTTGTTTGAAAGCCCGCGGCGGTGCCCGTCTTTAAAGTTTGGCGCACACCGCCGAGGCGTTATCTAATGTTTTTGTCTTGCGTTTCAGTACGCTTTATGCAGCTTTTAATAGCTATCCGCCTTGGGGCGAAGGGCTAAAAATTCTTGTCGTCGAGCATTTCGAAGCCACAATAGGGCACCAGCACCTTTGGAACGCGGATGCCCTCTGGCGTTTGATTGTTCTCGATGATGGCTGCCACGATGCGCGGAAGGGCAAGTGCCGAGCCGTTGAGCGTGTGGCATAGTTCTATCTTCTTGTTGTCGGCACGCCTGTAGCGGCATTTCAGGCGGTTGGCCTGATAACTTTCGAAGTTGGATACCGATGAAACCTCAAGCCAGCGCTTCTGCGCCGCGCTCCAAACCTCGAAATCGTAGCAGATGGAAGCGGTAAAACTCATGTCGCCGCCGCACAACAGCAGGATATGATAAGGCAATTCCAGCTTCTGAAGCAGATTTTCGACATGGTTCAGCATCTTTTGGTGCGACTCGTGCGAGTGTTCGGGCTTGTCGATGCGCACAATCTCCACCTTGTCGAACTGATGCAGGCGATTAAGTCCGCGCACGTCCTTGCCATACGACCCTGCTTCGCGTCTGAAACAAGCCGAATAGGCGCAGCGCATCACGGGAAGGTCTTTCTCATCGAGGATAACATCGCGGAAAATGTTGGTGACAGGCACTTCGGCCGTTGGAATAAGGTAGAGATCGTCTTGTTCTGCATGATACATCTGCCCCTCTTTGTCGGGCAACTGCCCCGTCCCATATCCCGAAGCCTGGTTAACCACCAATGGCGGTTGCACCTCAAGATACCCACTTTTACGTGCCTCTTCTAGAAAGAAAGCCTCCAATGCGCGTTGCAAGCGCGCCATCTTACCTATATATATGGGAAAGCCCGCACCCGTTATTTTCACACCAAGGTCGAAATCGATGAGGTTGAACTTCTTGCAGAGGTCCCAATGGCAGAGTGCGTCTTCGGGAAGTT
>CAJPTO010000124.1 GCA_905373605.1 uncultured Prevotella sp. | reverse complement strand
CCCCCGACCCCTCTCCAAGGGGAGAGGGGAGTGATATGCTTTGTGAATTAAAGGGGGAAGGCTGAAAGATGGCTTCGCTGTTTGGCGTGTTCTGCCTAGAAAGCCTAGGAAACCTAGAATATCTAGGAAACCTAGAAAACCTAGAATAACTAGAAAACCTAGAAAGCCAGCCTATAGCTGCAAAGCATTTGCTTTACTCCTTACTACTTACTCCCCCAATCATCCCCTCGTTTTGCCCTGCAATTTCTTCGTATTGCGCCACGATAGTGGCATGTAGGGCAAGCGTTTGTTGCAGCTTTAGTGCGTAATCCACCCGCTCACGAAGCGTTTGGAGAATGTCAGATAGCGATGTTGCGCCGTTGGCATATTCGGTTTGCATCAGCTGGAGCGTATTGTTGAGCAGACGAATTTGCGCTGCGTAAAGCCTTATTTTGCGCTGCGCATCGTCTTCTTGCTGTGCAATGGCGAGGTAACGAGCGCGAAGCTTGTCCACCTGTAAGGCGTAAGAAGCCTGTGATGCGGCTTGCATCATACGCGCCGAACGCACAGCCGACGAGGTTTTTCGGGTGTAAATGGGCAATGACAGCTTCAACATGGGCATCCACATGTTCATCCCATTCATGCCCGGCATCACACCTGGGGCCATTACATCGCGGCGTTTGTTCACCATATACTCGATGCCAAGCCCCATCATCGGCCGCCCTTGCAGCTTTGCCCGTTGTGCTTCGGCTTTGAAAGCCTCGCTCTCGGCAGTGGTTTGTGCCAGTTCCGGACTGCGGTCTACAATCTCTTCCCACGACGTTTCCACAATGCGGTGCGGCACAATCGTGTCGGGTAGGGCAACGGGCAGTCGCTCATCGCGATGCAAAAGCAAGTTGAACTGCCTGCGTTGCAACTCCATTTGCGAGTCTAGGCTAAGTCGGCGTTCCTCTAGTGTGGCCAGTTCGGCCTCAATTCTAAGCTGGTCGCTCAGGCGTGCGTCCCTCATTGCGGTGCCAGCCTTATACTTATATAGTGCCACCTGCTGCACATCCTTGAGCAAGGCGATGTTTTGAAGGATGCTTTTTTGCGCCGCCTGCGTGGCCAACAGCTCGTACCATTGGCGTTGCACATCGTAGATAACGGCCAAGGCCCCCTGCCTCATCTTGTGGAAAGCGGCCTTGGCGCGCCATTGCTTCACGCCTTTGTTGGCCTTAAGCGTGCCAAACCACGGCCACATCTGCATCAGTTGCACCGTCATCACCTGCTTTCCGCCCACATGTTCCATCGCTTTGGGGAAGAACCCCAGCGACAGTTCGGGGTCGGGTAGGGTGTTTGCGCCTGCCGTTATGGCGTCATTGGCATGATAAGCCATTTGCAATTGGGCCATCTGGGGGTTGTTCTTAATGGCCAAGGCCATGTAATGGCGAAGGCTATCTTGCGCTTGGGCTGTGGCCGAAAGGACAAGCGCAAGGGCGATATGTGTTAGTTTGCGTGTCATTGTCTTTGTTTTTTTTGGGTTATGTCTAGGGGTTAAAGGGCTTCGAACATGCCTAGGTCCCCTAGGATTTATCTAGTTCTCCTAACAATCCTAGGATCTCTAGGATCTCTAGGATACCTAGAATCACTAGAATTTCTAGAAAATCTAGCCCACCTAGCGCGCTTTTTCGGCGGCGTTTCTTCTAGCAACGCCCTCGCGCCACCAACATTGCAGCACGGGAACGACAAACATCGTCATCGTTTGGATGAGCATTCCGCCGAACGTTGGTATGGCCATTGGCACCATTATGTCGGCTCCCTTGCCCGTAGATGTAAGCACGGGCAGCAGTGCGATGAGCGTTGAGGCCGTTGTCATGGCCGCTGGGCGCACGCGTTTAAGGCCTGCTTTCACCACCGCTTCTTGTATCTGGTGGCGTGTTTGCGGCTTCTCGTCTTCGAACACTTGGTGAATGTAGGTGCCCATCAGCACGCCATCGTCGGTGGCAATGCCGAAAAGGGCGATGAAACCCACCCAAACGGCCACGCTCATGTTGATGGTGTGCATGCCGAAGAGCGTGCGCATGTTGGTTCCGGCAACGGAAAAGTCGAGGAACCACGGCTGACCGTAGAGCCATATCAGGATAAACCCACCTGCAAAAGCCACGAAAACACCCGAGAAATGGATGAACGAGGCCGTTACGGAGCGGAATTGGAAGTAGAGAATGAGCAAGATGGAGAGCAAGGCCACGGGAATAACCAGCGCAAGGCGCTTTGTGGCGTGCGCTTCTTGCTCGTAGGTGCCGGTAAACTGGTAGCTAACGCCCTTGGGCAGCACGATGTTGCCATGCTCAATAAGGTGGTGGAGCCGCTCTTTGGCATCGTTCACCACATCCACTTCGGCCTTCTGGCCCTGCTTGTCGAATGTGATGTAGCCCACAAGGAACGTGTTTTCGCTCGAAATCATCGTTGCGCCCTTGGTGAATTGTATCTCGGCGAGTTGCCCAAGGGGTATCTGCGTGCCGTTGGATGCTGTTATGAGTATCTGCGAAAGCGCGTCGGGGTCGTTGCGAAGCTCGCGGGCATAGCGCACACGAATGGCAAAACGCTCGCGTCCCTCCACGGTATTGCCCTCGCTCATGCCCCCAATGGCGGTCTCGATAACGCTTTGCATGTCGCCAACCTGTATGCCATAGCGCGCCATTTTCTCGCGGTCGAGCCGCAATTCGATGTAAGGTGCACCCTCGCTTCGGTCGTAATACACGGATGCGGCGTTGATGTCGGGCATCTGTTTCATGGCTTTCTCGAGCTGCAAGCCAGCTTTTTCGATGTCGGCAAGCGACTCGCCGTAGATTTTCAGCCCCATCGGGGCCTTCAATCCCGTGGAAAGCATCACCATGCGCGTGGCGATGGGTTGGAGTTTTGGCGACCCCGTGAGTCCTGGGAGCGTTGCGGCGCGCGTTATCTCTTGCCAAATATCGTCGGCAGTGCGTATTGTGGGCCGCCATTGGCGGAAGTAATCGCCGCGCGCACTGGGTACCAGACTGTCTTTTGGCATGGGTCGGAAACCCTTTGAGGGGTCATACACACCGCCGTTGCGCAGTTTGTAGCGGCCGTGGCTGTCGGTTGCGAAGCGCATTCGGTGCCCGTTGTCGTCAAGGATGTACTCGGGACGATAGTTAATCGTTGTTTCGTACATCTGTATTGGTGCAGGGTCGAGGGCCGAATTAACGCGCCCCCACTTGCCAACAGCCATTTCCACCTCGGGGATTGCAGCCAGTCGGCGGTCTATCAAGCGCGTGTTTCGGATGTTTTCTTCCACGCCCGAGTTGGGCATGCTTGTGGGCATGAGCATGAAAGAGCCCTCATCAAGGCTGGGCATAAACTCTTTTCCCGTGCCGCGCCATATCAGAACGCCGGCCACGAGCGTGGCAACAGGCAGCGACATGAAGAGCAATCGATGGGCAAGACACCAGCGCAAGATGCGCTCGTAATGGATAACCAGCAGCCACAATGCGCCAAGGATGAAGCCCACCACGGCCGAAACGAACAACCAGTTGGCCACGATGCCTGCCTCGGGACCAAGCGGAAGCCACATCGATGCCAACACATAGACGGCCAATATCACGGCCACGGCGATGGCCAAGACGTTGACGGGCACCTGCCAACGCCATAAACGCACCGTTAAGGGCTTGCCCGAGGGCAACAATCGCTTGGCCCAACGCTGCGGCAAGCGAAGCGAAAACACCCAATAGGCCAGTGTGGGCAGGATGAGCAGGCCCAGAACCAGCGATGCCGTGAGGGCAAACGTCTTGGTAAAGGCCAGCGGATGGAACAGCTTTCCCTCTTGGGCCTGCATCGCAAACACGGGAAGGAAGCTGATGATGGTTGTCATCATGGCCGTAACGATGGCTGCCGACACCTCGCCGACGGCCTCGGAGATAACCTCTTCGAGGGTTTTGCCGTGCACATGTGCATCGCGTCCGTAGCGTCTTTCCATGTGGCGCACCACGTTTTCCATGAAAACAACGCCCACATCCACCATCACGCCGATGGCAATGGCAATGCCCGAAAGGGCCACGATGTTGGCCTCTATGCCCACAAGTCGCATCACCACGAATGTGGCCAGCACCGCTAAGGGCAGCATGGCGGCGATAACCACCGAGGCACGGAGGTTAAGAACGAGGATAAGCACCACGATAACGCAGATGATAACCTCGTGGGTGAGTGCGCTTTCTAGCGTCCCCACTGTTTCTTTTATCAGTTGCGTGCGGTCGTAAAAAGGCACAACGGTGACCTTCGACGTGCGTCCGTCGGCCAATTTCTTTTCGGGCAGTCCGGCTTTCATCTCTGCAATCTTGGCTTTCACGTTGTTGATAACGTCCATGGGATTGCTTCCATAGCGTGCAACAACCACTCCGCCCACGGCCTCTTGCCCTTCTTTGTCCAGTCCGCCGCGCCTGTCTGCCGGTCCAAAGTTCACGCGTGCCACGTCTTTCACGCGCACCGGCACCCCGTCTTTGGAGGTTATGGCGGCGTTTTCGAGGTCTTCAATCGACTTGACATAGCCCAATCCGCGGATGAGATACTCCACTCTGTTCACCTCCATCGTTCCTGCACCCACGTCGATATTGGCGTTTTTCACCGCTTTCATCACCTGAATGAGGTCAACACCATGCGCACGCATCGCGTCGGGGTCGAGGTCCACCTGGTATTCCTTAACAAATCCGCCCACCGAAGCCACCTCTGCCACCCCATCGGCCGATGAAATGGCATAGCGAACATAAAAGTCTTGTATGGTTCTTAGCTCTTGTGGGTCCCATCCGCCAGTGGGTTTACCGGTCTTCGTGTCGCGTCCTTCCAGCGTATACCAATATATTTGTCCCAGCGCAGTGGCATCCGGACCCAGTGTAGGTTGCACACCTTGGGGTAGCAAGTCGGGTGGCAGCGAGTTAAGTTTTTCGAGAATGCGCGACCGGCTCCAATAAAACTCCACATCATCTTTAAAGATAATGTAGATGAACGACATGCCGAACATCGACGTGGAGCGTATGGTTTTAACGCCCGGGATGCCAAGCAGTGCCGTTGTTAGCGGATAAGTGATTTGCTCTTGCACGTCTTTAGGCGAGCGGCCCATCCAGTCGGTGGCCACAATTTGTTGGTTGTCGCCCACATCGGGTATGGCATCCACGGCCACAGCACTTCGTGGTATCAGTCCGCCATGCCAGTCGAAGGGGGCTGTTGCCAGTCCGCCAGCGATGATGGCAAGCAACAATATGGCCGTCACCACGCGGTTTTTGAGGAAATATGTAATTGTTTTTTTGAGCATAAAATGAAGAATAAGGAGTACGGTAATAAGGAGTAAAGGGAGTGGACCGCACGCTTTTCCAGCATAACCAGTTGGAAAAGGTCAGACTAATCGGACTTGTCCGACTTGTCCGAACTAGCGTCCGGTCACCTCATTTACTCTTTTTTGCCACTGAATAGCAAAGCATATTACGCCCCTCTCCCCTTGGAGAGGGGTTGGGGGTGAGGCTTCTATTTGATTGTTCTCTGTTTCCTTATGCTCTTGGTGGTGCCCTTAGCCCCCTTACGTGCATGTAAGGGTGGGTTAAAGGTGGTGGTGTGTAATGGTATTCAACGGTTTCTGCCACTTCGAAAAAGGCGAAAGTGGGCATCGCCGCAGCTTGACACACGGCGTGAAACCAATCTAACGACAAGGCCAAGGGCTGTGTTTGCGGCACCTGACCTTTCATAAACTGCGATGAGATGCGATAGCTGTGCTTCACATTCTTGCAGTGTGGGCACGTGTTGTGGTCGTCCATGCAACCTTCCATCTCGCTGCCTTCACCCGAAACGAACGTGAAGCCGTTAACAACACTGCCCACATAGCTCTCCCCACAATAGTGCGAACGCACGTTAATGCCGATGGTGCTGACCATCAGTATCAACAGAAGCGAGTATGCAAGCAAGCGTCTTGACATTATCTAGTTGTATAAATATGTTGTTATGTTTGTTGACGAGGGGACAAGTTGAAGAGTTGACCTGTCCTTTTTGTTATCCTTGGCATGCAGGTTGGCGCGAAACCAATTGCTGCCTCGGCTGACAAAGATACTAAAAGCCGAGGGCAACGAGTGGGGTTTAGGCGAAAAACGTTTCGCCTTTATGTTTTTTTAACGTGTGGTTGGCTTTCTTGAAAAGCAAGAGAAGCAGTGATAACCCCAGTACCAGCCGTTGGTAGCTAGGCTACCAGCGACTGGTAGCGAGAATACCAGCGGCTGGTAGCGCGAGTACCAAATGCTGGTAACGTGGCTACCAACGGCTGGTAGCGCAACAAGCTGTGGCAACATGGGGCTAATGCCTAAGCAATATGCAGGCCGAAGGGCGTGCTTATCCCTTGCGAAGGCAGGTTATGGCTGTATCAAATGCACATCCAGCGTCTTTTCAACGCCGTCGACAGCGGTGTCGTTTACACCTATCAACTTATAGTTTATATAGAGCCAAATGCCTTTTTTCTTGGCACTGATAATCTCAATTCTCGGCTCAACCAGATAGATGTCTTTATTTACAACCCCCGATTCGGGCGAATACCATGCGGTGACATTATAATTCCCGTTCTCGCTTTTCGCATCGTGGGGTGTCAACATGATGGAGTTGTTCTCTCGGCGAACGCTCATCTGCACCAGCTTAAGCCACAATCTGGTGTTGATAAACTTCACCTCTGCGCTCTTGTCGCCATCGGCCGAAGCCCTAAACTTGCTGCCAAAGAAGCGTCCCAACTCACTACTGGTGCCCAAAGACCACTCTTTGTTTAAGTCGCTAAGCGGCTTAAAGCCTGCTATCAAAAGGTCAAACTGCGCCAATTCGGTTTCTTTGCCGTCGTTGGCAGTTAGCTTGATGGTGAGAGACATGGAGTTGTCGCTGTCACTTTTCACCTTGTGGACGATTATTGGGGCGTATTTTGCCTTGTCGTAGTTGAGCAGCTCGCTGCGGAAAACGTCGATATACTCATACACGCCACGCATGTAAAGCCCTTTGGCGGCATCCGTTTTTACGGTAATTTGCTCCTTATAATACATGTTTTTGTCGAACGCCACGCTTGGTGCACCGTTCGCTCCACTGCCTGTTTGGCCCTGAATGCCCTTGTAGGTGATGTTGAACGTGATGTGTCCTGCATGGCTGTTGTCGGGTACATAGCGTACATCGCTCACCTCGGTCTGCGCCCAATCCTCGGGAGTAAAGGTGTAACGCCGAGTTCCATCGTTCGAAGACGAAGAAAGGTCGATGAACTGGGCCATGTACTTGGCATCAAACTTATTCGACTTCAGTCGGTAAAGCGCATCGAAGTCGAACTCCTTCTGGTAGTCAACGTCTGTTTTCCATGTGGCAACGGCGCGCCTAGCCATGTCCAAATTGGTGGGCTTCTGTGCAAAGCCCGTGAAATCCACTTCCTTTTCGAAAGCCTTGCTGCCCACGGTTCCTTTCACTTTGAGTGTGAACGTACCTTTTTCGTCGTCGCGTTTCACATCATTAACATCCGTAATGGTAATTTCCTTGCCGGCGATGGTCTTCTTCCCCTTGTCTTCTTTTGCCTTTTGCAGGGCCTGGTACACATTGAGATTTTTGTCGAGGTTGAAATAATTCACGATGTCTTCAGCTTTCACCTCGGCCGTTTTCTCTTCGTTGGTTGGCGGTTTTTGTGGTGTGGGTGTCAGTCCGTCGTCGCCTCCGCATGCCGCAACCAGTGCGCATAAGGCAAATAATAAAATGATTTTCTTCATTGTTAATCCTGTCTCTAATTATAAACTGGCGCGCTTTTAGCTCCCATAATACCCCCTTGCAACAATGGCGCAACGGCACTTGGTAGGCATGGCGCATAATAAATACGATACAAAGATAATGAAAAAAATGGGAAAATTGAAAAGATGAATGGGTGAAAAGGTGAAAAGGTGAAAAAATGAGGGAAAGGTGAAAGGGTGAAAAGGTGAAAAAAGGAGGGGGAGGTGAAAGGGAGAAAAAATGAAATGGTGAAAAAATGAGGGAAAGGTGAAAGGGAGAAAAGGTGAAAAGGTGAAAAAATGGCTTACATCGCTTATGATTTTGCTGCCTAGGAGAGCTAGGAAATCTAGAATACCTAGGATGCCTAGAAACCCTAGAAAAAATAAAAAATCTAAGATACCTAGAACAGCTAAAATACATAGCCCCCCATCTTATAGAAATATTCTATATCAATATAGACGGAAAAGTTTGGGAGAGGTGAAGAATATGCCTAACTTTGCAAGCGTAAAGAAAAGAAATATAATCACAACTTAAATATAGAAAGGAAATAAGAAATGAACACATTGTCGTATTTAGGATTAGACGAAAACAAAGTTCAACCCGTTGTTAAAGGTTTGGCACAGCTTCTGGCCGACTTCCAAGTGTTTTACACCAACCTGCGCGGCTTGCACTGGAACGTGAAAGGCAAACGTTTCTTCTCGCTGCACGCAAAATATGAGGAACTTTACAACGACGCTGCCGAAAAGGTAGACGAGATTGCCGAACGCATTCTACAACTTGGTTCCACTCCCGAAAACCGCTTCAGCGAGTATTTGAAGGTGGCTACCATTAAAGAAAGCGGAAACGAACCCGAAGGAACCGAAGGACTGGAAACGGTTCTCGACAACCTGGGCAACCTCATCAAGCAAGAACGCGCCATAGCTAAGCTTGCTGCCGACATCGATGACGATGCAACGGTGGGAC
>CAJPTO010000123.1 GCA_905373605.1 uncultured Prevotella sp. | reverse complement strand
ATCTATAAGAAGGCTTCCGAGCTTTACGACCAGGATTACCGCGCCTACAACAACCTTGGCGTGCTGGCTATGCAAGCCGGAAACCTCTCGGAGGCTCGCACTTACTTCCAAAAGGCTTTGGCCACTTCGCCAAATGCCGCTGAAGCTAATGCTAACTTGGGCATGGTTGCTCTCTACGAAGGCAACATCTCTGAAGCTGAAACGCTCATCGCTAAGGCGCAAGAGGCTAACGACATCAACAAAGCCGTGGGCGCACTCAACATCGCCAAGGGCAACTACTCGCTCGCCGAGTCGACACTTAGCAGCTATGAGAGCAACATGTCGGCTCTTGCCAAACTGATGAACAAGAACTACGAGGGCGCGCTCAGCACATTGAAGAACGTTAAGCATCCGGATGCCGTTACCGATTACCTCATGGCTGTGGCTTATGCACGCCAAGGCAACAACGATGCTGCCTCTACGGCCCTGCAATCGGCTACCGCTAAAGACGCTCGCTTGGCTCAACGCGCTACCGTTGACCTTGAATTTGCCAAGGTTAACAAGTAATCAACCACACATCACGGGTCTTTAACGCCCCTTGATGAATTAGAAAGGGTTAACAATTTGCATAAACCATCATGACATCGACATTCTTAAAGAGCAAAACACTCAGAAAGCATGCGACGAAGGTTTGGCAGGTTGTTAACCCTTCTTCGTCGTTTAAAGCCCTTGCCAAGGGGCTTGTCGCCGCCATGATTGTGCCGCTGTTTGTGGCTTGCGGCGTAGATGGCGACCGATTTAGAATTGAAGGACACTTCCTTAAGATAAACCGTGGCGAGCTTTATGTGTATAGCACCAACGGACTTATCGAGGGTATGGACACCATCAAGCTGGAAGGTGGACGCTTTGTCTACGACATTCCTTGCCCACGCGAAGGAACACTGGTGATGGTGTTTCCCAATTTCTCCGAACAGCCCATCTTTGCGCAGCCCGGCAAGAGCGTAAATATGGAGGGAGATGCATCTCACCTGAAGGAACTTACCGTGAAAGGCACGAAAGACAACAAGCTGATGAACCGCTTTCGCGAGGCTGTAATGAACGTTTCGCCGCCGCAAGCTGCTAAGACAGCCGCACTTTTCGCTGCCGACAACCCAGCTTCGCCCGTGGCCGTCTACCTTGTGAGGCACTTTTTCATCACCACGCCCAATCCTAATTATAAGGAGGCCGAGCGACTGGTGAAATTGTTGCTGGCCGAACAGCCCAACAATGGCGAACTTAACCGCATGCAAACACTCATTGCTGCACTGGCAAAGACGTCTGTTGGCGCATCGCTGCCCGCTTTTCAAGCTCGTTCCACGAAAGGAGAAACGATAAATCAGCAGCTTTGCAACAAGGCCGCTGTGGCTGTGTTCAACGTATGGTCTGCCAACAACATGCAAAGCATGGACATTCAACGCATGTTGAAGCAGAAGATGCGGCAATCCAAAGGCAAACTGCAGGTGGTGAGCCTCTGCATTGACCCCTTGACACGCGAATGCAAAGACATCTTGCAGCGCGACAGCATCTCTTGGCCCAATATTTGCGACGGACGGATGTTCGAAGGCGACGTGGCTAAGAAGCTAGGTGTGTATTCCGTGCCGTACAACATTGTGTTGAAGAACGGAAAGGTGGTCGCAAAAGACCTTGATGCCAACCAATTGAAAGAACAACTCGACAAATTGCTCTGATAATCTAAACCCATTATGCTCGTCAAAACCTACTGCGCGGCGGTTAACGGACTTAATGTTACCACTGTTATCGTGGAAGTGAACCTCGTGAAGGGCATGCTGTATCACTTCACTGGGCTAGGCGATGAAGCCGTTCGCGAAGGTCGCGACCGCATTTCGTCGGCCATTCAGTACAACAACATGCGTTTCCCAAGGGCCGACATCACAGTAAACATGGCTCCTGCCGACCTCCGTAAGGAGGGCAGCAGCTTCGATTTGCCCTTGGCTATCGCCATATTGGCCGCCGATAGCCAACTGCCAACCGAAAACCTAGACCGCTTTATGATGGTGGGCGAGTTGAGTCTTGATGGAACTTTGCAGCCCATCAAGGGCGCATTGCCCATCGCCATCAGGGCCAGGGCCGAGAAGTTTAAGGGACTTTTGCTGCCAAAAGCAAACGTACGCGAAGCGGCTGTGGTGAACAACCTCGATGTTTACGGAATGGAAAACATCATTGATGTGGTGAATTTCCTTTCAGGCCGGCAGCAATACGAGCCTACCGTAATCGACACGCGCAAGGAATTCTACGAGCACCAATATCGTTTCGACCTCGATTTTGCCGATGTTCGCGGACAAGAAAACGTGAAACGAGCAATGGAAGTGGCAGCAGCAGGCTCGCACAACCTCATCATGGTGGGACCACCAGGCTCGGGTAAGTCGATGATGGCCAAGCGTCTGCCCTCCATTTTGCCGCCCTTGTCGCTTGGCGAGAGCCTCGAAACCACACAGATACACAGCATTGCCGGCAAGCTTGGCAAGGGAATGTCTCTCATTTCGCAGCGTCCGTTCCGCGCTCCGCACCACACCATCTCCGAAGTAGCACTCGTTGGCGGCGGCGCAACGCCCCAACCAGGCGAGATTTCGTTGGCACACAACGGCGTTCTCTTTGCCGATGAGTTGCCCGAGTTTAACAAAACCACCCTCGAAGTGCTTCGTCAGCCCCTCGAAGACCGCAAGATAACCATTTCGCGAGCCAAGTATACCATCGAATATCCTTGCTCGTTCATGTTCGTTGCTTCGATGAACCCCTGTCCGTGTGGCTATTACGGCGACCCAACCCACCATTGTGTGTGCATGCCAGGGCAGATACAACGCTATATGAACAAGATTAGTGGACCGCTTCTCGACCGAATAGACATCCAAGTGGAGATAACGCCCGTGCCGTTTAAGGACATTTCGCAGGCCGCACAAGGCGAAGCCAGCTCCGTTATACGCGAACGCGTTATCCGTGCACGCCAAATGCAGGAGCAACGTTTTAAGGATGTGAAGGGCGTTTACAGCAATGCGCAGATGAGCGAACGCATGATACACCAGTTTGCAGAGCCCGATGCAGAGGGCATTGAGATGCTTCGTGCAGCCATGGAACGCCTAAGTCTGTCGGCACGCGCATATAATCGCATACTGAAAGTGGCGCGAACCATCGCCGATCTCGAACAAAGCGACACCGTAAAATCGCAACACCTGGCTGAGGCCATCAGCTATCGCAACCTTGATAGGGGCGATTGGGCCGAGCGAGGCCATTAAACATCGCCAACAACGATGAACGTTATATACATAAAGGGAGAATTGGGCTGCCGATAACTCCATGCCGTATCCTATAGGGCTCAAACAAATCCGGCAAATTCTTAAGTCCCACTCCGCATTCAATTTGCAATTAAGGCAGGCGCGAGTAAAGATTACCTCTCGCAAACTGTCTTGTTGCGCACTACTTGCCGCTTTCTCGCCACCCCCCTTTCCCGTTTCATGCGAGCGGTGCTTAAGAAACGATTGGCACAGATGCATGGGTAGCCGTGCTTTAAAGTTCAAAACAATAAGGTATGTCTATCTTTGCACACGAACATTAAAGTGGCTCGTCGCGCTTTAAAGTTCAAAACGATAAGGTAATAAAAGGTTAACTCAAACAATATAAATAAAGAATGGAAGCAAAAGAAAACAAGAAGAGCAAGCTGTCGATCAATGACAGCTACGATTTACAACTGGTAAACAACACAAACCCCGTGCTTAGATGGGTATTAATGTTGCCAATAGGATTTCTCGCAATCCTCATTGTGCAGCTTGCATATGGGTTCATATTCAACAAATTACTTTCAGAGTTTGCTACTATCGGTGCTGTTGGCATTATCGTTAATAGCATATTCATTGCCATGAAATATTGCGTGTTCGTTGTTGCGATGGTGGCAACAGCTCCTGTCGCAAGAAAAAACAAGCTTCAAGCGTCAATGGCCTGTGCCTTCATTGCACTGTTGGTGGCCTTCGGAAGCACATATTATCTTTATTCTAACGCCGTTTCTGTAGACTGGCCGATGCTCATTTCTACAAGTGTTGCATGCCTTTTGGGCATTGTATGGGCGGTTTGGAACGTTCGTGTGGTAACTTCTAAGCCATTACCAGCAACACAAGAAGCGGAAACCCCTATGCAGTAAGCAGCATAAGGGGGCGACGATTAGCAATGGTTTGATGGATATACAACCCCAATGGGATTCAAAACTTCATCTGTTAATAAGTATGTAATTTGCCAAAAACACAAAGAAAAGACGTAACTTTGAACCAATGTGGGGCTTAAGCAAGGGACATGAGTCGCATTCGGCCAATAATCTGTTCGCCGTTTTGCGCCTTTCCCTTTCTTTTTGTGCGCAAATGGTGTGGTAATGCCATCGCGATGGGCGTTTAAAAGGCAAGAAAACAACTTTTGCTTGTTTAAAGCAACATGCGGGAAACCCGTGCCAAGCAGTGCCAACAAGCCAACTCCACAAGCCTTGCAAGCCATTGGCGCGCAAGGCAAGCGGCAACCTAGACAACTATTTCCTCAAATAACTAATAAGATGATAAAGAAGTATATCCAAGAGAACGAAAAACGTATGCTCGATGAGCTGTTCAGCCTTATCCGCATACCCAGTGTTAGTGCCCAGAAAGCACACAAACCCGACATGCAACGCTGCGCCGAGAGGTGGAAAGAACTGCTGCTCATGGCTGGAGTGGACCGTGCAGAGGTGATGCCTTCTGATGGAAATCCCATGGTATATGGCGAGAAAATGGTGGACCCCAACGCAAAGACGGTGCTCATTTACGGACACTACGACGTGATGCCTGCCGAACCTTTCGAACTTTGGACCAGCGAACCATTCGAAGCTGAAGTGAGAGATGGACACATTTGGGCGCGTGGTGCCGACGATGACAAAGGCCAATCGTTCATCCAAGCCAAGGCTTTCGAGTATGTTGCCAAGAACAATCTGCTGAAACACAACATCAAGTTCATCCTTGAAGGCGAAGAAGAGGTGGGCTCACCCAGCCTCGGAGCATTCATCGAAAAGCATAAAGACCTGCTCAAGTGCGACGTTATCCTCGTGTCAGACACCAGCATGATTGCCGAAGACATACCAACACTCACCACCGGATTGCGCGGCATTGCCTACTGGCAGATAGAAGTGACGGGACCCAACCGCGATGTTCACTCCGGACATTACGGCGGTGCCATCGCCAACCCCATCAATGTGCTGTGCAAACTCATTGCCGACGTAACCAACGAAGACGGCCGAATACTCTTCCCTGGCTTCTACGACAAGGTGGAAGAGGCCACAGACGAAGAGCGAAAGATGCTTGCCAGCATACCTTTAGACATCGAAGGCTACAAGAAAAGCATCGACGTTGAAGAGCTTGCTGGCGAAAAAGGCTACTCAACCATCGAGCGAACGGGCTTCCGTCCCTCGTTTGATGTGTGCGGTATTTGGGGCGGATACACGGGCGATGGTGCAAAAACGGTTATCGCCTCCAAGGCTTATGCCAAACTTTCGTGCCGACTGGTGCCGCATCAAGACTATAAGGAGGTGGCACAGATGGTCATCGACTACTTCAAGAGCGTCGCACCAAAGTCGGTTAAGGTGGACATCAAGTTCCTACATGGCGGACAAGGTTATGTTTGCCCCATCGACCTGCCCGCCTATAAGGCTGCCGAACGCGGCGTAGAAATGGTCTTTGGCAAACGTCCTTTGGCCGCTCGTCTGGGTGGAAGCATCCCCATCATCTCCACTTTCGAGCAAATTCTCGGTGTAAAAACCATCCTCATGGGTTTCGGCTTGGAGAGCAATGCCATCCATTCGCCCAACGAAAACATGCCACTTAGCATGTTCCGCAAGGGCATCGAGGCCGTTGTAAACTTCCATTTGGAGTACGATAAGCTCTAAATTGAAAAAGAGTAGGGGGATTTTTCCGACTAGTCAGACCAGTCCGACCAATCCGACTGGTCTGATTTGTCCGACCAATCCAACCAGTCCGACTAGTCAAATTAGTCTGATTTGTCCAACCAGTCCGACCAGTCCGACTGGTCCGACTGGTCTGATTTCTCCGACAATCCCACCCTACACCAACAAAAGTTCTCACCCATTTGCCTTGCATTTCACCTTCAGGTCTTCAAACAAGCAAGGCAAACCATCCCCCTCTCCCCCTTGGAGAGGGGCTTGGGCTGGGGCTTTCTCTGTTATTTGGTAACAACAAAACAATGAAACGCTACCTATACACATTCTTCATCTTCACGCTTGCCCTTACGTCAATGGCCGCCGAACCCATTCGTGTGGCCTGCGTTGGCAACAGCATCACCTACGGACTAACACTTGACGACCCTGCCAAAGAGTCGTATCCCACACAGTTGCAGCAGCTATTGGGCGACACTTACCAAGTGCGCAACTTCGGACACTCGGGAACAACGCTGCTCTCACGCGGACATCGTCCTTACATCGAGCAGCAAGAGTATAAAGATGCCCTCGCCTTTAAGCCCAACATCGTGGTGATACACCTCGGCATCAACGACACCGACCCGCGCGATTGGCCGTTTTTCCGCGACGACTTCACCAAAGACTACATCGCGCTCATACGCTCCTTCCAGGCCGTCAACCCCAAAGCACAGTTCTACATCGCCAAGATGACGCCCATCTCGCACCGTCATCATCGCTTCTTGGCTGGCACACGCGACTGGCATAAGCTCATCCAAGCCGCCATCGAGCGCGTGGCAAAGGCCACAGGTGCACGACTCATCGACTTCTACAGCCCCATGTTGCCCTTCCCCAACGTGCAACCCGACGGCATACACCCCAACAAAACCGGCGCAACGATATTGGCACGAACCGTCTACGAAGCCTTAACGGGCAACTATGGTGGACTGAAAATGCCCCTCGTCTTCTCGGATAACATGGTGGTTAGGCGCAACGGCAACTTCGAAGTGTATGGAACAGCCAATGCCGGACAACGTGTAACGGCCACCTTCAACAACGGAAAGAGCAGCGCAACGGCCGAAAAAGACGGCACTTGGCGCATCGTTTTCGCTGCTCCGCGCATGGGAAAGGCCTACACCCTCACTGTGACAAGCGAGAAACGAACGCTGCGTTTCAACAACATTGTTGCCGGAGAGGTGTGGCTTTGCTCAGGACAAAGCAACATGGCCTTTCCGCTTAGCAGCGACATCAACGCCGAAAAGGCCCTTAAACAGGCCAACGACCCCAACCTGCGCGTGCTGAACTTGCAGCCACGTTGGGACACTGATAACGTGGAATGGACCGAACAAGCCCTCGATTCCACCAATCACCTGCAATACATGCGCTGTAAGGGCTGGCAACAAGCCAACTCGAAGAACATGGAAGACGTGTCGGCGGTGGCCTATTATTTCGCTCGCATGTTGCGCGACAGCCTCAAAGTGCCCATCGGAATTATCGTAAATGCTGTGGGCGGAAGCCCCACCGAGGCATGGATAGACCGCCAAACGCTGGAAGACAACTATCCCGAACTGCTCAACGACCGCTTTGGCAGCAACGTGATGGTGATGCCCTGGGTGATACAACGCATGCAAAAAAACATCACTCGCTCTAAGGATAAGTTGCAGATGCACCCTTATCAGCCCACTTATCTCTACGATGCGGCCATTCGCCCGTTGGCAAAATACCCCATAGATGGCGTTATCTGGTATCAAGGAGAGTCGAATGCCGAGAACATGGAGATACACGAACACCTGTTCTCGCTGTTGCTTCAGTCGTGGAGGGCCAACTGGAACAATCCCCAATTGCCCCTTTACATGGTGCAACTCTCCAGCATCAACCGCCCTTCGTGGCCGTGGTTCCGCAACAGCCAGCGGCTGATGGCCAACGCCTTGCCCTTTGTTTACATGGCAGTGAGCAGCGATGTAGGCGACTCGCTCGATGTTCATCCGCGCATCAAGCAGCCTGTTGGCGAGCGTTTGGCGCGCCTTGCCCTCTACCAGCAGTACAACAAACGCAACCTTACGCCCAGTGGACCTAGCGTTGCAAGTGCAAAGGGGCAGCCTAACGGCGAGGTGTGGGTGTTTTTCAATTGGGACAAAGGGCTTAAAACCGCCGATGGCAAGCCCCTTCGCACCTTCGAAGTGGCCGGCGAAGACGAGGTGTTCCATCCCGCCGAAGCCTCTATCGTGGGCGACAAAGTGCGGTTGCAATGCCCACAAGTGCCTCATCCTGCCTACGTTCGCTATGCTTGGCAGCCTTTCACACGCGCCAATTTGGTGAATGGCGATGGGCTTCCTGCTTCTACTTTTAGGGTGGAGGTGGAGAAATAAATACAAAAAAAGCCTCACCAACAGCCTACAACTGGCCTCACCCCCAACCCCTCTCCAAAGGGGGAGGGGAGTGATATGTCCTGCGAATACTAAGCAAACAGGTGTAAAAGGCAATTAAATTAATGGCATTCCAAGATGTAAAAGACAAGTAGTCAACATCACTCGTAAATCATCTTATGATGCAAAAGATAAACATTCAGCATCATTCGCAAATCATCTTGTGATGCAATAGGCTGATAAATCTCAAAATTTGCAAAGCATTTTATGATGCAATAGGCTGATAAACCTCAAAATTCGCAAAGCATTTTATGATGCAATAAGCCGATAAAGCCCAAAATTCACAAAACATTTTATGATGCAATAAGCTGATAAATCTCAAAATTCACAAAGCATCTTATGATGCAATAGGCAAGCAATCGACATCATTCGCAAAGCATTTTATGGAGCAAAAAACTGATAGACCTAAAAAATCGCAAA